>JAOTUX010000161.1 GCA_029863665.1 Candidatus Nitrosopumilus sp. | reverse complement strand
AGTAGCAATGCAGATATCTATCATGAAATGATTGTTGATTATTCAAGAAACCCCATAAATTATGGTAAAATAGAAAATCATGATGTAACTTTTCATGACTCAAATCCACTATGTGGTGATAGTATTGATATTGATATGAAAATTGATGATAGTAAAGTTACTGATATCAAATTTCATGGGAAAGGATGTGCAATTTGTATGGCTTGCTCTTCTGTTTTGACCGAAATTACAAAAGGTAAAAGTATTGATGAAGCAAGATCTATTGAGAAACATGATGTATTAAGTGAATTAGGTCTAGAGCATCTACAGGCTGTAAGAATAAAATGCGCCTTACTTTCTCTCAAAGTACTCAAATCTGCTCTTTATACCTACATTGGAGAAAATCTCGAAGATACCCAAGATGTAGATAAACTAAAAGAAGAGGCAGCAAATCTGTACTAGTATGAGTGATTTTTCTCCTGTAACTCCAGTTGCACTTCAAATAAGAAAAATAATATTTGAAAAATTTAACGATGTTGATACTAAATTTACAAATGATGAAATTTTTGAAATCCTAAAAGAAAACAACGATGTTAATCCTACTTGGATAGTTGATGATGTTGAATCTTTCTTCAATGAGATTTGTGATTCTGGCCTTACCCGAAACATTGCACAGAATTTCACTACTATCTGGCTAAAACTGTTTGATTCTATTGAAAAACTTCATTGTAATTCTTGTAACAATGATATCTATCTTGGAAAATCTGAAGATAGAATTTGTCCTAATCCTTCTTGTAATTCTTCTATTTAGTTCTGTATTTTATTGCGGCATCTTCAAGTGCTTTAATCATTGGTAGTTTTTCTCCTGTGAGATAGAGTACCAATGCGCCTCCTGCAGTACTTATATGATTAATTTTGTCTGCTAATCCTTCTTGCCTTAACGCTGTTGTCAAATGCCCACCACTTACAATTGTTGTTGCCATAGAGTTTGCAACTGATTTCAGTAAACCTTTTGTTCCAAATCTGAAATTCTCTTTTTCAAAAAATCCTGCAGGCCCACTGATAAACACAGTTCCTGCACCTGAAATTAATTTTGAATAATATTCTACTGTCTTTTTACCTAGATCGTAAATTTTATCGCCCTTTCCCATCTCTCTGACATCCATTTCTACCCTCTCTCCATCTTTATCAATTGCAATATCTACTGGGGTGGCAAAAACATCTGGATATTCTCCTATCAAAGCATGAGCCTTTGTAACTACCTCGTCTTCTCTTTTTATTCCGAGAGGGGATTTGACTCTGGCTTGTGCACGCATAAACACATTTCCAATCAATCCTGTTAATAGAACATGATCTGCTCGACCATTTTTGATTAATAGTTTGATTGCTTCTAGTCTGTCTGGCACTTTAGATCCTCCGAGGACAATTACATGTGGTGCTTTTGCAACAGTCATTATTTCGTCAAGGTTTCTAACTTCTCTTTCAACAATGCGTCCGGCGCAGGCTGGTATAACTTGCGGAAATCCGACAATTGATGGATGTGATCTGTGGGCACTAGGAAATGAATCTAATACACATAAATCAAACAATTTTGATAAGCGACTAACCATTATTGTTTTTGCAGCATTTTCTGGTGAGAATTCATAATTTTCTTCAGCACACAAACGAAGATTATCTAAAAGTAAAATATCTCCATCCTCTAAATTTTTAATGGCATTTTGTGCAGCTTCTCCAATTACATCTTCAACATATTTTATTTTTTTACTCATTAATTCTTCAAGAATTTTTACATGTTTGTCCATTCCTGTATAATCATTATTTCCTACTCTTCCTTGATGTGATGCGACAACCACTTTTGCATCTTTTAATGATTTGAGAGTTTCAATAGCTTCTTCAATCCTTTTAGTACCTGAAATTTCCATTGTGTCTGGATCGATTGGACAATTCATATCAACCCTCAAAAACACTGTTTTTCCTTTTAGATCAAAATCATCAAGTGTGAGTACCTTCATACTTTTCCTATAATCCACTGGTTTAAATTCTTTAAGCCGATCAAAATTATTTTTTCAAATGTTGTTTATGAACAATTACTTCCGAAACTTATCTATTGATAAAAATTAAAAACCATGCACTTGAGGTTCAACTAATTGCAAAACTGGTTATTTGATATTAGGTCACGTTCATTTGTTTTACTGACAATTTTATTTCTAATTCTTACTGCAATTGTGTCTTCTGGAATAACTGAAAATTTTGATCAAAGTATTATTACTTTTTTCTATCAAAATGTTGGAAATCCTACAATTGACATTCTTATGCAGTATATCACAGAAAGTGGCGATGTTTTTAATATGATGATGTTTGGAATTTTAATGTTAATAATTCCAAAAACTCGTAGAATTGGAATTACTTTAATGATCTTAATTGTACTATCTACATTGCTTACAGGGTATATCAAATGTGGAGTTGATAGAGACCGACCTGATTTTGAATATGAAGGTGTACCTTTCCCTGTTGAAATTAGTCGTGATACATTTGCTTTATTCTGTGAGGGCGGTTACGATGCGTCTTATCCTTCTGGCCATGCGGCAAGATCTATGATATTTGGAATAATTTTGGGATTTGCACTATCTGAGAGATTCCCACGTGGTGCATATTTGCTATTTTTGTATCCTCTAATGATCTCAATCAGTAGAATCTATGTCTTACAACATTATCCTATGGATGTTATTGGGGGAACTGTTATTGGAATAATGCTTGCAGGAGTTATGGCAAAGAGAACAAAACTTTACAAAATTTTTGATAAATCAAAAACCTAATTTTGTCAAAGTAGTATTACTTATCAAAACTATTGCATAGTGTTCTTCATCATGATGATATGTCCAATATCTTATATCTCGAATCTCATTTTTCTGTCTAAGTCCATGTGTTACTCCTGTTGTTACTGAATATCCAATTCTTTTTGCAAGCTTTGAATCCTTTGGCATCAGGATCTTAACTCCTTCTTTTTTATCTCTAAATCCAATTTTTACCATATCTTCAACTGCATCTATTGCATCTTTTTCATCTTTTAGATCATATGTTTTTGATATTGGCAAATCTTTTGGATGAAAATCCATGATTTTGATAGGATCTATTGACTAATATTTTTTAAAAAAATGATTTTAACGATCAAACTTAGTTAATTTTCTTAACTGGTAAGTCAAATCCTGATCATATTAACAACTTAACCGAGTCTTTTGTTTTGATTTAATCATTGGCATCATTAGAAAAATTAGTAATTCAACTACGTAAAAAAAAGCAAGAAGCAACAAAACTTAGGAATAAAGCTGAGAAACAACTCAAAGAAGTTCGTTCTGCTGAAAGACGTTCTTCTTCAAGTCTTCATTCTATTGATAAAAAAATAGAATCTGAAAATGAGGATGTTTCTGACGTTTCTAGTATTCTCACTCAAAAAACCTCTCAATTAGAGAGTATTGAGCGACTAATAGCAGCAGCAGATGAAAGAATATCTAGGGAAAAAGAAGCAATCGAACAAGTTGAGCAAGAAATTGAGTTCTCTGAAACTCCTGAAGAAAAACAAAATGCCGAGGCTAGATTACAATCATTACATGATAATATTCAAGAATTATCTTCTCAAATCAAAAGTAGAAAAAAAACAGCCAAAAGAATTTCAGATGATGTTGCTAAACATTCTGATGTAAAATCAGATATTACTTCAAAAATACAAAAACAATCTAAATCAAAACCCACTTTACGCGTTATAATGACTACTAGCCATAAAGCTGCTGAAAAGTTTGCAAAAGAGTTAGAAAAGCGAATTAAATCTGAAGAGATTGCTAAAAAAGCATTAGAAAAAGCATCTTCAAAACTACAAGAATTCTTGGCAAAGAAACGTAAATCTTCTAAAAAGAGACCAGCAAAAAAGACTGTAGCTAAAAAGAGACCAGCAAAAAAGACTGTAGCTAAAAAGAGACCAGCAAAAAAGACTGTAGCTAAAAAGA
>JAOTUX010000160.1 GCA_029863665.1 Candidatus Nitrosopumilus sp. | reverse complement strand
TGATGAACACTCAATCTGGAGTAGCATTTATGACTGGATTTAACCAATTATACTATTCATTCTCTCCAACAATTGCTGATATGGAAAGAGAAAATCCCCTATTCCAAGAAGCAGTAAGGGCATTTATCACTCCGATGATTTCAACGTTGTCAATCATGACATTAGCTGATGATGGTTCAGAATCTAAAGTGTTAGGACTTGGAATTTCTGTTATTATGCTTAATTTGGGTATGTATGTTGCAATACCTGCATTAGTAGGATTCAAAGCTCATAAATATATTCAATCTAGAAAATAATCCTATTCAATTTTTTCTAGTAAGTTATTATACTCAAATACATTATGTTATCTTATGCATATCGAATATGAAGAATTTGATACAATTGAAGATATTTTGATGTATATGGCATCTGCAGCCCCTCCTATGAAAAATACTATGCCAATTAATTCTTACAAGGGTTATGTAATGTCATTTATCCCACTTAGCCCTGCCACTGGTGATACATATCTGATGATTTATTCTAAAGGTTCACTTGAACCTGGAATCTATGAATTTGATGTCTCATCAAAATCTTATAAAAAAGTTGAAGGAATTGAAAGAGCTGACAAAGTTTACTATATCTCTTTAACCCCTAAACGAAATACTATAGCAGATACTGCAATTGAAAATTTATAATTTTTTTGTTTGAATCTTAGGAGCTGACACTGATCTACTTCTAGCGTATTTGTCAATAATTTCATCTGGAGTTCTTCCATTGAATAGATCCTTACATAACCCTCTTAGATATCTCATGATTGCCCAAGTTCCTGCTTTGAGAATTCCATACATGAAAACTTTCATTGGTGGACCATATGTCTTGTTTCTTAGAATAATTGGAATAATGTCATTGATAACACGCAGGTTGTTTTCCCAACATTTCCAAAATAGGGTGAATTGTGCCTCATTCAAGTTTCCAAAATGCATTGAATTTTTTTCACTGAAATCCTGATACAATAATGGAGCTACTAAACCTCTAAAGTCCATCTCTCTAAAGTCACTCATCATATCGATAGTATATTGAATATCATCTGGAGTTTCATCAGGCCAACCAATTATGATTGTTGCAGCAGGAAACCAATGATTTTCATTTAGAATCTTTGCACCCTCTCTTACAACACTTCCCCACTCTTCAGGCGCAAATGGTTTTGTTTTAACTCCTAGGTGTTTTTTGACCATCGCAGGCGCAACTGTCTCAATTCCTAAATTAGTTGCAAGCCATCTTCCTGTTTCATCTTGTTTATTGATATGTGAAATTTGTTGCATCAATGTGGGATCTGCTGCAACTGCTGAAAACGTCATATGTGTAGTACCAATAAAATTTGCTCCTAATCCTTTGAGTCCTTTCCATAAATCAACAATTGCATCTCTATTTGGAACAAAATCCCTATTATCACATCCATAAAGTAGCATCTCATCTGAATGTAACCAAATTGAATCGAATCCATAATCTAAGTTAGTTTTTGCTTCATGTTGTAATCTTTCTAATGGAAGATCTTTCTTTGATCTTTTGTTTACATCGCAAAAATCACACCCTCTCCCACACCCTCTCATCGCTTCAATTAATGAATTAATTGTGGGCCCTTCAATAACTGGTATGTTCTCAAGATTTCTTACAAAACAATGCATAAGCTCTGGCGCATCTCCTTTCTCTAGATCTTGAAATAAATCCACAGCTAATTCATCAGCTTCGCCTACAACTACTGTGTCAATTCCATGAATCTTCATTCTGTCAGATTTGGCTAATTCCCATGCGCCATTGCCTCCAACTACAACTTGAAAATCATATTTCTTTTTTAGTTGAATAATATTGGCACACATTTTTTTAAATTTCATTGCTACATAAGATAATTTCTCTGGTGACATTGTTGTTGTAACTGGAGCCATTCCTAATGGATCCATCACATTGATTCCTACCACTTTAGTATCTGGTCCAATAGATTTATGTAGCATTTCTGGATGTGCAAGAAAAACCTCTTCTCTTTTGTATCCTCCTTGAAGTAATGAACTCTCTACTCGTCTTAATCCCACTTGGGCAACTTTGACTTCTCCTGTTATGGGATCCGTCTCAACTGAAGGGCAGAATACTTTGTCAAATACCCATTCTGGGAGGACTTCGTATGGCCCACATGCAATAAACCCATAAAGAAAATTCCCTCGATAATTTGTCATTAAACTACGATCAGCAGTTAGTACGACACGTTTGCCAGCCAACTACAAAACTTCGTTAAAGTATGCTATATATCATTTACGAGGATACACATCTCATTTATTTACAAATTTTTAACAGTTTTTGTTTTATTTTTTCTACTAGATCTGTTTGCAATGTTTGCTGCAATTCCTCCTGCCGCAATACCATTGTCTATATTCACTACTGATATTCCCAATGAACAGCTCTGGAGCATTGATGCAAGTGCCGCAATTCCTTTTCCTCCATATCCATATCCAATGGATGTTGGAACTCCTATAATTGGAATGTCTACCATTGTAGAAACAAGCGTTGCTAATGCTCCTTCCATTCCTGCAACTACTATGATACATTCCACATCTTTGTCTATCATTTCTTTTAAAATTGGAAAAATTCTTTGAATTCCTGCAACTCCTACATCATAACTAGTGATGCATTTACAGTTCATTGCTTCACACATTAATCTGGATTCTTCTGCTACTCCAATATCTGATGTTCCTGCTGTAATAATTCCTATTTTCCCGCCTTGAAATTTGATTGGTTTTTTATGTAATAATAATGACGATGAATTTTCCCCTGTTTTTATTCTGACTTTCAATTTTTTTGCAAATGTCAGAATTTTTTGATAATCTTTGTTCTTAATTCTTGAGATTAATACTGAGTTTGTTTTTTCTAGTATTTTTGATGTGATTTTTTTAATTTCATGTAATTCTTTTGTTTCTGCAAAAATTACTTCTGGAATGCCAAGTCTTTTACTTCTATTGATATCTATTTTTGCAAATCCCTCTACTTGTTCAATTGAATATAATGACAGAAGTTTTTTTGCATTACTTATTGAAATTTCCCCCGTTTTTACTGATTCTAAAATATCATAAATTTCCAATAACAACTTTTCTTTGTTTGGATAAAAAAAGGCTTAGATCTTAACACCTGAAATTGCATCTTTGACACTGTTTACTCCTTTATCAAAGACTTGTTTTTCTTCATCATTTAGATCTAATTCGATGATTTTTTCTACACCATTCTTTCCTATGACTGCTGGAACTCCAATTGTAACATCCGAATGACCATATTCTCCATTGAGATATGTTGCAACTGGGATGACTTGTTTTCTATCTCTTACTACTGATTCAACGATTGCTGAAATTGCATTTCCTGGAGCATGAACTGTGGCTCCTTTTAATTCGATCACTTTGGCTGCAACCTGCTTTGTATTTTGAATCAATTCATCTAGTTTCTCTTTAGGGAGAAAAGATGATAATGGAATACCTGAAACTGATGAAAATCTTGGTAGAGGTAACATGTTCTCTCCATGTTCTCCAATTACTAATGCTCTAATAGAATCTCGAGAATGCCCTGTTGCTTCATGAATAAATTGTCTAAATCTTGATAAGTCAAGCATTCCTCCCATTCCAAATACTCTATTTTTATCAAATCCTGATACTTTGTAAGTGATGTATGCCATTGGATCAAGTGGATTTGTAACTGGAATTATCATGGAGTCATCTGCATATTTTTTGATATTCTCTACCACACTTTTTACAATTGATGCATTAATCTTCAGAAGATCCATTCTGGTCATTCCTGGCTTTCTTCCAGAACCAGCTACAACTACAACGATGTTTGAACCTTTCATATCTGCAAAATCGTTTGACCCTTTCACTTCAACATCAATGCCCTGCTCTGATAACATGTGATTGATATCCATTGCTTCTCCTTGAGGAAGTCCTTCAGCAATGTCTAATAACAAAATTTGATCGTCTAATCG
>JAOTUX010000159.1 GCA_029863665.1 Candidatus Nitrosopumilus sp. | reverse complement strand
AAAATGAATAATTAAACTCTTTAGATTAGAATTTGTTAAATGGCTTTGAGGCTAACTTCACATCTTCACCTTTTACAGTTTTTCTACCTGCATGAGATGCCATATCTACCGCACTTTTTGCAATGCCATAGGCAACATCTTCTATTATTCTTCTTAATTCATCTGCTGATTCATCACTAACTCTTTCGGCTCCGGCCTTCTTCAAAATTCTATACATTGCAGATAGTCCTAACTCTGATGATTTCATAGATTTTGTTTTAGTTTTTTCCGAAAAAAGATGATGAGTGAAAAAATATCACTAAGGAATCGATTTATACAGACTATTTTAAGAATTGATCAAAGCAATGACATGGTATTTTGATTCTCATATTCATTTATCTGATCCTGCTTATTCTTCTGATATGGAATATATCCTAAAAGGAATGGAATGTTTGAACATTAAGGCATGCTGCGTTTCAATGGATGTTAAAAATTCTT
This sequence comes from Candidatus Nitrosopumilus sp., assembly GCA_029863665.1. GTDB lineage: Archaea > Thermoproteota > Nitrososphaeria > Nitrososphaerales > Nitrosopumilaceae > Nitrosopumilus. Next base: position 3,525 of record JAOTUX010000159.1, on the reverse strand, counting down.
TACAGACTTTGAAACTAGCAGACAAAAATAATCTTGTTTTACCATTTATTGGAATTCATCCTGAATGTGCAAATAATGAACTTGAAAAAATGATTGATCTGATAGAAAATAACCATCATTGTATTTCTGGAATAGGTGAAATTGGATTAGATCCAACTTACGTGAGTAATGATGAAGATACTAAAAGACAAATCCATGTATTTGAAACATTATTATCATCTGCAGAAAAATTTGATAAACCTGTTTCTATTCATTCACGAAAAAGCCTTGATGATGTTTTTCAAATAATGACTTCATATGATACTAAACATGCTTTACTTCATTGGTTTGATGGAAGTAAAAAACAACTTCAGAAAGCCATGGATATGGGGTTTTTCGTATCGTATGGGCCTGTGATGATTTATGCAAATGATAAACAGACATTATTATCCAAAACTGATGAATCAAAAATTCTTGTTGAAACTGATGGCCCTGTGAGGTTTTCTCGATGTTTTGAAATGAAATCCGGACAAATCAGCTATATTCCAAGTGTGATCTTTTGTGCCTCAAAAATTATTGGAAAAACATTTGATGACATGACATTACTACTAGAAAAAAATACAAAGTCATTCCTTGGAATATAGGTATAAAATACCCTAATTATTTAATCGAGAAGTGGATAGGATAAAACGTCTCTCATATGAGGTTCTAGATGCACACAAGTCTAGTTTTGGTGAGGATTTTGTCGATAACAAAAAAGTCTTGGATCAAATTTCAATCATACGCTCAAAGGGATTAAAAAATGAAGTTGCAGGATATATTACAAAATTTATCAAAAAAGAAATTCGTGAAGAAAAAGCCAAACAGGCACGAATTGAATCTTCACGTTCAGAGGAACAAGAGACTTCTGTGGATATTATTGAAGAAACAACCACTTCTAAAGAGAATACAGCAGTTGTTGAAGAAACAACCACTTCTAAAGAGAATACAGCAGTTGTTGAAGAAACAACCACTTCTAAAGAGAATACAGCAGTTGTTGAAGAAACAACCACTCCTGAAGAGAAAACTGAATAGTAAATTAAATATTAATTTTGAAATTGTAAATTAGACAAGTATGATTACTGTAAAATTTATTGGTGGTGCAAAAAAATCTTTTCCCACAGAACAATTACATGTTGACAAATCTGATATTCCTATTAGAGAATTACTTGATCTGTTGTTAAAACTAAAACCTATTGATTCTCCTACTTTGGATACTGACAATGCTCTGATTGCAGTAAATGGAATTGATTCCTCTGCATTGGATGGAAAATCCACTATAATAAAAAACAATGATCTTGTAAGCATTATCCCTGTAATCCATGGTGGCTCTCCCAAAAAACTAATTTTTGAAATCTCTAAAAAACAAATTCAAATAATTGAAATCAAAGGTCAAAAAACAATTGATATAAAATTTATTGATTCCTTGAGAAAAAAATATCCGAAAATACAACTACAAGCAGTTTCAAGTAAATTTATTTTGAATATCTCTCACTTTAAAAAAATTTTATTTTTATCTTTAGAATCTCAAAAAAATAAAATACTGCTTTCAAATAAACTTGAAACTGATATTTTAATGCGTTTTGCATTAACTACACAAATCTCTGATGCGATAACAATTGCTGGAATAAAACCTAAAACCAATTTCATTCTAATTGCTATTGGAAATAAAAAAATACTAAATTCATTATACAAAGATTTACTTCCAATTACTGAAAATCTATTTTCAAATGATCATGAATCTTTTCTTAAAAAGCATTTCAAGATTACAAAAACCCAACTAGATACAGTCTATTCAAAAAACCCTTTAGAAGATATTTTAGTAGAAAAGGCAGCAGTTTTACTCTGAAATACTGCGCTTAGTCTTCTCTGTGCTTAGTATGTCTGATTTTCTTAGTATTGAAATCCCAGTCTTGTTTCCTAATATCTCAATAAGAATTACTTTGTCTGGATATTCAAGTGACACTTTATTTTTTATTTTATTTGCTATTTTTGAAATAATTTCCTTACTAGATAAATCTGAATTTCTTTTCTCTATTGAAATTCTATAGGTTTCTTCTTCTAAAATTTGATTGGACAACTCTGTGACTGTTTTTTCTATTTCTTCAATTCTAGTTTCAATCATTTTCTGAATTGGTATTATTCTGAGACAATATCTGATGCTCCAAGGCTCATCAAGAAGCATCTCTTTGATTTTTTTTACTACTTGTATTGGTTCGAGTTTTGTTTCAACAGTTAAAATTCCAGACATTTTTGTAATTGAAATTTTTACATCCGAATCCCCGTATTCCTCCAAAATATCTCTTAGTTCTTCCTCAGTTTCAGGCTCTAGATGCCTGGCACAAGTAATGATTAGATTCATACTCCTAAAATTTCTCCTTTACTCAAAGAGCCTTCTCTAACAATTCTGATCGTCTCATTTTCAATTTCAATTATTGTAGATTCTGCTTTGCTTGTAATTGTTCCCCCGTCAACAAAAATATCGTAATCTTGTATACTTTTGAAACATTCTTTGGGATTTCTAAATGATGACTGTCCCGAAATGTTTGCACTAGTTCCTACTAAAAAATTACATTTTTTTAATAATTCTAATGTACACTTGTGATTGGGAACTCTGAGTGCAATTTTTTCATTTAAATTTAATGATTTTCTTAGATTCTCATCAGTTAACTTTAGAATTATTGTTAATTGCCCTGGCCAAAATCTCTCTACAATCTTTTTAGTAAATTCATCAAAAAGAGCTATCTTTTCTGCCATCTCTGTTGAATATACTAAAACTGGAAATGGAACTGAAAAATCCCTGGATTTAATACCATAAATTTTTTTCACTGAATCTTTATTGTATGGGTCACATCCTATTCCATATACTGTATCTGTTGGAAATACTGCAATTCCCCCATGTTTGATAATTTGAGATGCTTTTTTGATTCCTTCCAAGCCACAATTCACTTTCAATACATGCTCTATTCTTTTTTCTTTAATTATTATTTACTTTTGAATAATCTTTTAACAGTAACTGGCTTCTTTTCTAAAGTATGTCTGTTTCTTCTTCTGATTACGAAGACACAGATTTTGAAGATGACTTTGATGATGAATTTGATGATTAGATGCTTAGTCCAAAATTGTCTGCAAAATTTGTAAATGTATAATATGCTTGAAGAAATTCTCTACCTGATGAACTAATTTTGTATTTGTTTGATCCTCTGGAATCAACTTGTTCTAAAAGCCCTTGTGATACTAGGGTCTTTAAAATTCTTGAAATTCTAGAATGAGAAATGTTTGCCTTTCTAATCAGATAAGTTACTGTTGCTCCATCCTCATCTTGAAGATCATCTCTGGTTGTAGCTAGAATGTTTCCGATAATTTTCATATGTGTTCTGTACTCTGCCATTTCTCCAACAAATTATCCTTGTAATTTCTATGAGAGGACGTTGATATTTTCCAATATACTAAAAAGATAAAAGAATTTGACAAATTTCTGATTTTCTAAATTGTGAGCCTGTATTG
>JAOTUX010000158.1 GCA_029863665.1 Candidatus Nitrosopumilus sp. | reverse complement strand
GTTTTTTAGAAAATCTAATTCTTTTTTAATAATTAAGTTTGATTTTATAAGATGAGAATTATTTTTAAGAGCAGTAATTGCAGCATTTTGTGCTAAAGAGTTTACACTCCATGGAATTTTTATTTTTTGTAGAATTGCAATCATTTCTTTAGAGGCAGCAGCGTATCCAATTCTTATTCCAGCTAATCCAAAAGATTTTGTTAAAGACCGTAAAACAAAAAGATTATCATATTTTTTTACATATGATAAAATTGATTCATTAGATTTTGGAACCATTTCAATAAAACATTCATCAACAAATACAATTGAAGAAATCTTTTTTGCAGCCTTAATTATTAAGACTAGTTGTTTTTTTGATAAAAGTTTTCCTGTAGGATTATTAGGATTACAAAGAAATATGCATCCATTTTTCGGGATTTGTGAAATAAAATAATCAATATTTTTAGATAAATTCATTGTTTCAAAAAATAAAATTTTGCAGTTGTTGAGTTTTGCTGCTGTCTCATATTCTTGAAATGTAGGTATGCAAATCAAGACTTTAGTTTTATTGGATAGAAATGCAAAACAAAAATTGTAAATAATTTCAATTGCGCCATTACCAACTATCAAATTTGATTTTGGCAAACATGTATATTTTTTTAGACTTGAGATTACTTCTGATGAATTAAGATCAGGATAATTTTCTATATTACTCAAATTTTTTTTGAGAATGGCCTTTACATCTGAAGGAGTTCCGATTGGAGAAATATTAGAACTAAAATCAATAATATTTGGATCAAAATTCAAATGATTTTTTCCACCATGTATAACCGGAATATGGTTAATAATGGAAGATTTTGTTCGTATTTTCACAGTTCCAAATAGAACTAGCAGATTTAGTATGTTTTGGTAATACAGAAAACGATTATTAATTCAAAGTGATCAGTACTATATTATGGATAAGAAAAGAGTTGCAATTATTGGTGTTACGGGTTCTGTTGGTCAGGAATTTGTGCAATCATTAAATAATCATCCATGGTTCAAAGTAACTCAAATTGCAGCATCTGAACGATCTGCAGGAAAAAAATATCTAGATGCGATTAAGGATGATAGTGGCATTGTAGCATGGGATGTAGGTGGGGAAATTCCAGAATATATCAAAGAGATGACAGTTAGATCAATTGACGAATTGGATGTGTCTCAATTAGATATGATATTCTCCGCAGTTGAATCTGTGGCTGCGAGAGATATTGAAACCAAGATGGCAGCAGATCTCCCAGTTATTTCAACTAGCTCTGCTTATAGATATGAAGAAGATGTACCAATACTTATTCCGGGAATTAATGATGAACAAACTGAGCTACTTGAAGTTCAAAAGAAGAATAGAGGATGGAAGGGATGGGTAGCACCATTACCAAACTGTACTACAACAGGTTTAGCAATTACATTAAAACCACTACTTGAAAAATATGGAGCAAAAAAAGTCATGATGACATCAATGCAAGCAATATCAGGTGGTGGGAAATCTGGTGTGTCTGCAATGGGGATTACAGATAACATACTTCCGTATATTCCAAAAGAAGAAGGAAAAGTAAAATTAGAAACTAGAAAAATCTTGGGTAAACTAAAAGATGGAAAAATTGAAGATGCAGACATTAGAATTAGCTGTACCTGTACAAGAGTTCCTGTAATAGATGGGCATACTGAATCTGTTTTTGTTGAAACTACAGAGGAAATTGATCCAAGAAAAGCAAAAAATACCTACAGTCAATACAACAAAGATATCTCAGTGACAGGATTACCATCAGCGCCACAAAATTATTATGCATTTCATGAAGATCCTACAAGACCTCAACCAAGAATGGAAAGAACTGTTGGTGATGGAATGACTACAACTATTGGTAGAGTAGAAAAAGAAGAACTGTTTGATAATGGACTCAAATACATGTTGTTCTCACATAATAAGAAAATGGGTTCAGCAAAAGGCGCAGTATTACTAGCAGAAATGTTATACAAAAAGGGCAAGATTTAGATTTTTTTTGCAATTTTTACAATAATAACTTTATAAGAACCAGAAATCTAGATCGACTCAGGTGTTTTAGACGGCAAAAGTAGACAATTTAGATTTACAGATTTTATCAGAATTGTCTAACGATGCCTCAATTTCAGTTCCACGTTTATCAAAAAAAATTAATATTAACTCATCAGTAGTATATTCTAGAATTAAAAGACTGGTTAAAAGAAAATTAATCGAACGTTTTACAATTGTGGTAAACGATGTAGAACTTGGATACAATGTCAAAGCATTAACTGGAATAAATATGGATACAAAAAAACGTGATCATATAATCAAAGAACTATTCAAGATTGACGGAGTTAGAGAAGTTGCCGAAGTCACAGGTAGATTTGATATATTAGTGACTATGTATTCAAAATCATTAGATCAGATGCATAAAATGGTCTCAGAACGAATTGGTAGAATTGAAGGAATTCAATCTTCAGAATCATTTATCGAGATGAAATCACGAATGAAAGCAATGCCATATATGCCATCAAAGGATAGTGACTAGTATTGCAAAAACAAAAATCTGAGTCTAGGGTTGCAGTATATTATGAATTAACAAAACCCAAGATATGGTATCTACTGGTATTTACTGCGTTTGGTGCTGCATTAACAGCATCCAATATTTATGATATTGAAATTTTACCAGCAACATGGGCTTTAATGTTATTTTCAGTTGCAGCTGGTTCAGCAGCAGCTAACACTTTGACAAATTATCATGATAGAGATATAGATGCAATAATGGAAAGAACAAAAAGCAGACCTCTTCCATCAAAGAGAATTTATCCTGCAGTAAAAGCAAGGAATTTTGGATTAGTATTAGCAGGAATATCACTAGTATTAGCATTTGGAATTTCTTTTACCACTACATTAGAACAAGGCACATGGGCAACGGCGTTCATTGCATTTGGATTGATAAATAATATTCTTGTTTATTCATATACATTAAAACGCAATTCAAGAACAAATATAATTTTAGGAGGGTTATGCGGAGGTTCACCTCCTATGATTGGATGGGTAGCTGTAAGCATGTCAGATTTATGGACAATGGGTCTCGCAATGGCAGGGTTAGTGTTTATTTGGATTCCAATGCATATTTGGGCTCTAACTCTACATTTCAAAGAAGATTATAACAAAGTAAACGTTCCAATGTTAACTGCAGTACAATCTGAAAAAACATCAGCAAGGGCTATTGCAGGTTCAACTGTGGTAATGGTGTTATTTTCAATTGCACCATTCTTTTTAACGACTGAAAGTGGGGAAGAAATGGTAGGTGGAACATATCTATGGACTGCAGTTGCATCCGGCGCACTGATGGTTGCTTTATCAATATGGGTCATAGTTAAACCAATGGAGAAAGCCTCATGGACTTTGTTTAAATTTTCTAGTCCCTATTTGGCAGTTCTATTTATTGCATTAATGGTGGATTCTGCACTATAATATACTATTATTATCAAGACTGTTAAGATCTTTAGTGATTTTAGAATGTTTTTCAACTAAATCTTTAAGCTCGTTTTGTAATTCAGTTGAATTCCATCCTGATCTAATTAAAGAGGATAATTTTGTAATAATTCCCCATTGAAGATTATGTTGTTCATCAATTAATTCTAAAAATTGTTTTCCTTTTTCATCATCATTCATAATTTTTAGAGATTATTCAATCATAAAAAGTTAGCATGGAGAATAACATAATCTTGAAGTTTTATTAAGAAAATAGGCTAGCACATACTGTTGCAATGTAGTATTTCAGAATGTAATCGAAAAGCAGTAGAAACAGTAAAGATTAGTTTTAGAGAAACTAGAAATCTATGTAAAGAACATTATCAATTGTTCAAAAATAAAGACAAAGAATATCTACCAAATTTTACCAAAGCAACAAAACTTTAAAAAAATATGTACATATTTTGAAATTATTGAAAGATTTAACATCTACCATTCTCAAACTAATATATGGTTGTCAAAAAAGGAATTGTGAATAAAAAGAAAGT
>JAOTUX010000157.1 GCA_029863665.1 Candidatus Nitrosopumilus sp. | reverse complement strand
CAACAATACAAGAAAAGCCAATCCAGGACAGGTTAAAGCAGGCAAGCTGTATCACAGTCGAGTCCGCAATGAGAAACAAGGTAAACCTCAACATCTCATGGTATGACGTTCACGGGGAAGAACAAAATCAGAAATATTCAATCTCTGCTGGTTCAGTCATAGAGTTTTAGAGAAATTTCTTTACTTTTTTTCTTTATGTTTGATAAAGAAGTATCAAAGATTGATTTAATGAGTGAGACCTGGAGACAAAGACTTAGTCGAAGAAGGATAGAAATAGGAATAGAAGTACAAGAATACGACTACATTCAGAAATATATCGAGTTTTATTGTTCTGAGGCAGATCGTAGATGCAAGAAAATTGACATGAACAAAACAGTAGATGAGGTAATTGACTCTATGAAAGACAAAAAATTTGACAAATTTACCAAAGGTGTTATTGATGCCATACACAAAAAAAGTGGTTATGATCCTCGTGATAGCAGTAGTGGAAGAGAAACTGCAGCCATAATATCATAATGTGATTTTCAAAACTTGGAAGAAAAGTCTATCCATTGCCAAACAAGCGTACACTTTCTTGCCGGATAGATAGACTGTTTCAATCTGAATAGGATCGACATATTTCTAGATCTAGGTTTTAGAGAATGACACTAAACCCTTGAATCAAGTCAGGCAGTACATTCAGATCCAGTATCCTCCACAGTTATGAAATAGAGTCCAAAATCAGAAGAGTCAAACTAAAATGACAAATCTCTTAGAATATACTTAGATATTCTATTTTTTGGTCCCACGTTTAATTTTGATTTGATTATCATTTATTTCAAAAAAATCCCTTCAATCTTAACCATCGAAATAAATTTAATTAATCTGAAATCAACATCCAAATGTGCTGATTTAGATTTTGGGGTAAACTAGGTACAGAAGAGCCTACTTGTTCAAGAATATAATGCATGAAAATCCTACTTGTTCATTCTTCAAACAAGAACTTGATGCTTAAAGGTGACATGATTTTATGGACTTTATGCCTTTTTGATCTTAGAGTTTTGTGAATTTGAATTTACTCTGTAGATGATTCAAGACAATAATGTGCTGACAACTTGAAATGAAAAGAGAATTAAATTCGATTTTTAAATACTCACAAAATAACATAAATTGTTAAAATATGTTTGAGAACTTTTCACCCGAGGATATTCAAGAAGTGGTAGAAGTAAACAAACTGATTGTATCTCATGATGATGAGCCACATGAGGTATCCATGAAAATGTTAAATGAAATATTTTATTACGTTAATTCTTTTAATGACCTATCAGATCAAAGGGAGAGAATAATAAAAAAAGCAACATACATTCTTGCAGGAATTTCTTACAATCAACCTTTCATGGAGGGGAATCGTCGGACTTCTTATTACCTGCTGAAGAGTTTTCTGGGTAGAAATGGATTTACCTTGAGGTTTTACAATGCCATGGAAAAGAATCTTTTTTCAGATTTATTGAGACGTACAGCCGAGGAAAAATTTGAGGATGATCCTTCGATTTACACAGAAGTGGAACAATATTTGAATCAGAAAGTAGAGGATGTAAAGTTTGATTATTTGTAGGACAATAATTCAAAAAGTTCAGGATCTTCATCTATCATATCCTTTACTTCTTCTACCATCTTAGAGTTCTTTACTCCTTCTGGAAGACGCACTATGACAGACACGTGTATAATATCATAAATTTGCTATTTAATGATTTCCATGCCGAAAAAACTGTTTTGAATATTCCCCGCCAGTTTCTCTAAATATTCGTCTTCAATTCATCTGGGAATCCTAAGTTATCTTTATTTCGTAAGTATAGTTTTGAAAACAATCTATTTGACAAGGTGACATTTATCTTGATTCCACTCCATTTTGAAAAGAATCTAGACTGATTCTATATTATGCTTGAAGTTGACATGATTTTATGGACTTCACAGGTATAAAGTAGACTGTTTTCAGTCTCCACAATAAACTCATGATGTTATAGAACACAACAATTGAGATGCTAATCATTATTTGCTCCAACGTCGTTCTTTTCATATTTTTTTCCAAAACACATCTTCATTAAATCTATGTTCTAAAACACCTACAATCATGAATGTGATTCAAATGTAGTAGAGTTGACTTTAACTGAAGTGATTGCTATAGACACATATGGGTACTGGTTCGTTTCAATAAAATTCTAAAATTGAATCCGAAGGGCTTCAAAGTATTTTACGGCTAAATTCAGATTCAGTAGAGATTTCATAATTTTGTCCTTAGGTACCCAATTGATACAAACCACTAGAAATTAAATTTTTCACACATTTAGAATTAGAGATTTTAATCAATCATATAATGTCCACATGACAGAATTTTCTTTTCAACATGAACCAGAAGAAATCTTCAAAGATAAAAAACCAAGGCATGTTATAAAATATTTTGGGACAGAGATTCTTTCAGAAATTTACGATTGATCTTTTAGTATTTGTTGTAAAACAATAGCATGAATAGGTTTAGAGTCTTTTGATGCAGAAAGAAGGGTAATAATTTTTTGATCATCTATTATTTTTTTAATTTCGTTTAATGAATCAAAATTTTTCTCAATTTCTGCAATGTATTTTTTCTGGAATTGTTCTCTTTTTTCCAAGTTATCATGATACCATTGCCGTAAATCATTACTTGGAGTAATTTCTTTTATCCATAAATCAACTTTGGCACGTTCTTTTGAGATTCCTCTAGGCCATAATCTATCTACCAATATTCTATAGCCATCAGTCTTTGAATAATCTTCATAAATTCTTTTAATTTTAATCATGACTCTTGCTAATTAACATTACATATATCGCGTGTTACTCGGACACCATTGTAACTTGATTTCCAATACAGTTTGATTTCACGATTACGAATTGGACATTTAACCATTTTATGATCATCAATGTTTTGATATACAACTTTGTTTTTAGAAAAAAATTAAGAAACTATGATTGTTCCTTGCATACTAGTATGCAATGAGCAAAAATAGTCATAGTCACCCTTCTCATTTAGAGTAAGTTCAAACTTTTCTCCAGGTCGTAAAAGACTACTATCAAATTTGCCATCATATTCTGTGGTTCCAGATTTGACAGATGTGACAGTATGTTGATTACCATCTATATTATCAAAAATAATTGTTTCACCAACAGATGTTTTGATAGAATTTGGAACATAAAATGGAGATTCTAATCCAACAATGTCAACAGTGTTTTCTTTTACTGATTCAACTTGTTGCATGGAATCGATAGTTTCTTCGTTATCAAATACCTGAATTACAAATCTTGTTGATGCTTCACCAAATAATGGAATTGAATATGGAATTGCGCTAAGATCTGCTGAAATCAAGTAGGTTCCTGGTTGGGAGAATGTCTGTGTTGTTGAAAGTAATCCACGATGACCATGATATGCACCGTTTAGTGGAATTGGTATTGGTGCGTCAGGTTGATCGCCAGATGTTGATGGATAGTAATTTCCACGTCTAATGGTCAATTGACCATCTACGTGCGTAGCATCCTCACCTGTTTTTGCATCATTTACGTCTATGAGTAAGGTGGTTGGTTCTCCTACAACAATTCTCTCAGGCTGGGTAGAGAGAGTTACTAGAATTTCAGTATCAGGCTCAGAACCTACCAATGTAATGACTTTACCTTGGTTCACTACATTTACAGAAAATTCAAAACTTCTTGACCCAAAGTTGTTGATTGGATCTTCAGCAAATTTCAATAAATCTTCAGACACTACAGCTCTAGTTTGACCTAGTTCGGGTACTGGTGCTCCTAGCATGAACGGACCTGACGATGATACTGTATACTTTATCATGTATGTTCCTGCATCAGGAAAACTATCTTTAAAGTTCATAATTCCAAAATGGCCATGAAGTGTTGTAGTTCTGTGAACTATCTCTCCGTTGGGACCAATTATTGCATATGCCCAATCTGTATGTGATAGATTTGCTGTACGACTTGAATCAATAACTTTGGCATTTACTGGAACTAGGGTTCCTGC
>JAOTUX010000156.1 GCA_029863665.1 Candidatus Nitrosopumilus sp. | reverse complement strand
GGTTTTTCCTCAGCTTTCTTTGTTTTCTTTACTGGTTTTTCCTCAGCTTTCTTTACTGGTTTTTCCTCAGCTTTCTTTGTTTTCTTTACTAGTTTTTCCTCAGCTTTCTTTGTTTTCTTTACTGGTTTTTCCTCAGCTTTCTTTGTTTTCTTGGGAGAAGACGAATCTAAAATATCCTTTTTCTTTTTTAATTCATCTATCTGCATCTTAATTTTTTCTGCCTCATCAATGAGAGTATCTTTTTTCTTTGCCATTAAATCACCTTATTTTTTAAATTTATTTTATTATTTATCATAGCACCAATTCATTCCTATTTAACAGTAAACGTTCCTCTTGTAGAAATATTCTTTAGTTCTTTTGAGACCATCTCAGCTACCACATAATAAGATCCTGGTTTATCAATAACTTTTGAAAAGTCATCATCTATAGGAAGTATTTGATTTCCTTTCTCAAAACACTGTTCTAGAAATCCACTTTGGGTAAGTACGTCATTTTTCCCAGAAAGATATATCGTAACATAAAGATCTCCACACTCAAAAGAAGGATCATTAATTTTGATTTGAATTTCCATAGGCTCCAAAGTAGTATATTGTTTTGATAAACCTATGATTTCGATTTGAGCATCATTATGAGAAGAAAATCCCTCTGATGAAGACATTGGCCACATGTTCAAGGCTCTACCAGGTTTTTGAAGAATATCATTCATCACTAAAGAACCAAAAACTAACGAAAAGACTACAGGCAGCACAAATACAACAAAAATTTTCTTAGTCACCATTTCGTTTTAAGATCTATAATTCCCTTATATCTATTTAGCAAAACAACGAAACTTCAGATCAATTTGACGAATGAGTTAAATCATAGCCGAGTAAATATCGCTAGATGCGACTTAGGAAATTCAGAGTTAGAGCATATCGTTGCATTCATGATTCTGGAGAAATTACAGTTGGGGATTTAGCAGCTTTTGTCGGAAGGAATGAAAGTGGGAAAACTACCATTCTTCAAGCACTAACTTTGTTGAATAGAGATGAGGTGATTTCAGAGTTAGATCTTTGTGACGAAATGAGTGAAGAGCTCAAAGAGGAAATAAGATTGGCAGAAGGGGAATTTGATCTAAATCAACACGAAATCGAGTTGTTAAAAGAAAAATTTCAAGGATTGCCAGATATTAAAAAAATTAAATTATTTAGAACTAATCGAAATCCAAAAGTTCAGTATGAATTTGAAGGGGTAGAACTTAGTGAAAATGAAGATAAAGGACTTAATTCATGGGAAAATTTCTCAAAACAAATTCTTGACTTTTTAGATACCATACCAAATCATCTTAGAATACAAATCGACACAGAATTCTTTGAGAAATCAAGTCCAAAGAATCAAGAAATATTTGACAGTGGAATGGCAGAATTTAGTAATCAATTCCACGTCATAGCCATTCAAGAACCCAAAGTCATTGAAGAATGGGAAAAAATCTATGAAAGCCCAGAAAACCAATTTTCAAATCTTCTAAGTGGAGAAAGCAAAAAAACAGCATTGCAGAATTTTATTTCATCTGAATTACATCCCAGATTTGTTTACTTTTCAGATTATAAAAAGATCTATGGCAATATCAATCTCAATGAATATCTAAGAGAAGAGAAAGGTGAAAGAGCAGATTCAATTGAATATATCGAAGAATTTGACAAAGCCGAGACAGTAAGAAATCTCTTCTACCTAGCAGAATTAAACATGAAAGAATTAGATGAAGTAAAAGAGAGTCCTTCAAAATGCATCAAACTGCTAAATGCAGCAAGTAATAGATTAACTAAAAAATTGAATCCAGCATGGAAAGGAGATCCTATCCATGTAGACTTGAGATACAATCCAGGAAACATCATGAGTGTTGTAATTTCTGATGTTCACAAAGATGGAACAATTACAAATACAGGATTACTTAACAGAAGAGCAGAAGGTTTCAAATGGACGTTTTCTTTTATTGTGAATTTTGCAGCTGAAACACAAAGAGCAGAATTAAAAGAAGCAATTTTACTTTTAGATGAACCTGCAAGAAACCTTCATCCAACCCAACAAATGGGAATTTCAGATTTATTGAAAAATTTAGCTGGATCTAACCAAGTTTTGTATGCAACACATTCACCATTTATGATATTTGATTATACTCCCGGAAATCTTCTTGTTGTGGAATTAGATAAAAGAAAACATTTGAGTAGAATTTTTTATGATTATTGGAATGCAGATGACAAAACATTAACGCCGATTTTATATGGACTATCTAGAGGCCAAGTTGAGTCTATTGTAGATAGAGAAATAGGAACAAATTCCAGACCAATAATTATTGTAGAAACAATGTCTGATGCTATGTATCTTAATGCTTTTGACAAATTCTTACAAGATCCTAATATATCAATGAATCCACTTAACGTTGTTGCGGCATATAACAAAAATTCAGTCTTACCTTTAGCAATTTTTTATAGAAATCATGGATACAAAACATTTGTTTTGTTAGACAACACTGAAGAATCTAAACAAATTTCAGCCCAGCTCGTATCAAATGAATTCTCGACAGTTCAGACCATCTTCTTTGAGAGAGAAGGTAAAAAATTAGAGTCAATTGAAGATTACATAGTTCTTGAAGATTATTTATACCCAGTAAATCAAACTTATGAAATAAAGTTAAGACATGAAGGATTTTCAAACATTACCCCCCAAGATATATCTTCTAAAGAAGGTAAAGGGACCTTAGATAAATTAAGAAAGATATGGCAAGAACACAGAGAAGACGATTGGGAGGAATTTGACAATGAAGAGATTACTAGATACATATGTGAAAAAATTACTCTAGAAGAAACAGATTTCCTTTCTGATAAAACCAAAGACCAGTTTAGATCATTATATAGATTAATTGCAGAGAGAATTAGACAATATCAAAATGTAATTACAAAACCCGATCTAGATAAATTTCAAAAAACTAAAGCCTAAGATTTAAGAAGTTTTCTCATGAAAAGTACTAAACTAAGAAATAGAAAAATAGGAAAACCCTTTAAGGTTTAATTGAGAGATGAACATTCTGAACAACATGAATATATCCTCTATGGGAGGAATTTGCCTTTCAATCATATTATTAGTTTCAATTGGATTAATCATCATTCCATCAAATGCATATGCAGAAGAGATTAATGTTCAGAGTATTGCATTGGATGAAACAGCAATAATTGAAGTAATTAATGATTCAAGTGAAAATATAGATAGTTTTAGAATTTGGTTAGGGGGAGGAGTTAGTTTCAAATCTTTCAAAACAGAAGAAGGATGGACAGGAGAAAGTACTCAACAAGGAACAATAATTTTTACATCATCAAATCCAATAAAACCAGATGAATCAGTAAAATTCGGGGTCAAAACAGACAAAATAAGTTCAGGAATCAATTGGAAAGCATTAGACAAAGAAGGTAAACAACTAGACATAGGTAAAGTATTACCAGATACAATTCAAACCACAGAATCCAAAAATCAGCCAAATGGAAATTCAAGCACCAGTATGTCTGATGAATCAATTTTTAGAATCGTTCCAGAAAAACCAAATGTAGGATCATCAATCAGGGTCACAGGGGATAAATTTGGAGCATCCCAAGAATTTGATTTTTATGTCAATACAAAAAAGATTGGTAGTTTTCAAACAGATAAAGATGGTCACTTTATGACCACAATGAAAATACCAGAAGATCAAGCGGCAAAGAGAACAGACTTTAAGGTAATGAACAAAGCAGGAGAGGAAAAGAAAATCAGTCTCAGAATAGGTGAAATTGAAAGTAGGATACCAGTATCAGACAACATAAAGCTCACAATTCAAGGAATGCCTAAAATAGTTCATAGAGGAGATTCTCTAAATATTTCAGGAACAGCACAACCAAACAGTGCGGTTACAGCAAAGATAACAAATTTTGAAGGAGAGATTATCAATACTACTACTGCCGAGGTAGATAGCAAAGGAAATTGGAAGCCAGAAGAATCAGTGGTAATTCCATTAGATGCACCTTTTGGAGAGTATAGTG
>JAOTUX010000155.1 GCA_029863665.1 Candidatus Nitrosopumilus sp. | reverse complement strand
TGTCAGATAATGCAGCTTCATCAGCAGAAATAGTTTTCTGTGTTGATGAAGTAAGATAAGAATGAGGAAATTTTCGGAACTCAAAGTAGGGGATTCATTTTTTTCAACCTGTAGTATTTCAGATAAGGAACTAGAAGAATATCTAAATTTCTCAAGAGTCAGAAATGCCTTCCTAGAGGACAAACAAAAAGGAGAACAGCAAATAGTTTCAGGAAGAGCCATCCTATCAAGAATGGAGGGAGAATTTACTAGATTAAGTCAGATTTATGGAAATCACATTGTTTTTCTTGGAACAGATGGTGATCCTGAATGGGAAAACAGAAACACAAGATTTCTCAAGCCACTATACACAGATCAAGTATTAAAATTAAAATTTACAGTATCACAAAAAGAAGATATCAATGAAGAATTTGGAAAGATTGCAATAGACTATGAAGGAACAACTCAAGATGGAGAAACAATAGTTCTTTCAAAGAAAAATATTTACAGAATCAAGAAAGAGCCACCACGTTAAATTAAAATCAGAGATTACTAACATTTGCTAGTTACAGAAGCCATCATCAACAATTAATTATTTCTAAAGAGACACATAATTTTCAAGAATTTCCTTTCTCAATGTCATACAATTCCTCCTGCATAGAATGATGGTATTGAGCCATAGCAGATCCAGAATCAAATTTGCCTTCACAGAGTAAATGGTAATGTTTTCGTTCCCGAACTCTATCCATTATTTCTTGATTTTCTAATATTTGCTGTTTAAATGTTTTAAAGAGTTGAAGTTGCATTTCAGCATCAGCATCAAAACCAAACTGTTCAGTGATTTTTTTCCTATCACTTTCAAAACATTTTACAATATTATCCAGTTCTTCTTCAGTTAATTTAATTTCAGTACTGTCAGACATTAGGGCCAACCTCCACCACATAATCAAATTGAATTTTATAATTTAAACACATACAGATCATTGTTGTAAACCATAAATTTATCAACCTAATAATAATTTTGCATCAACATGATGAGATCAATAGAAAATTATTTCAGAAATCAGAAATAATGGAGCCGACTAGTCTCCCAGATATCAGATCAAGTGATCCAACAAATACCATACATTACAAAATCAGCATAAAGGCACAAATAATCAATCATAACTAAAATCCAAAGAAAACAACATCCTCAGATAATGAATCAAAAAATAATTTTGCAGATGCAATCAAAATTACAGCAGAAACTAAGATTTGTAAATATCGTTCTTTGATTTCAAGGGACAATCTAGCTCCAACTAATCCTCCAACAAAAGACCCAATTGCTAAAAATCCAGCCTGAGTAAAATCAGGATGTCCCAAAATACTATGGGTAATTACTCCTGACAATGAAGAAAACAATAAAATCAATTGAGAGGTAGGAGCAGCTTTTTTCATTGCCATCCCCATACCAGCTACCATCAAAGGTACAAAGATTATTCCACCACCTATTCCAAAAAAGGCAGATATGATTCCTGCAAAAAAGCTAGCACCAATTGCAAAAATAATCATCTGTAAAGATAATGTTTTTTCTCTAGTCTCAATTTTTTTTCTCAAGAAAATGTAAGCTGTAGATGCAATCAAAACCAATCCAAATAAAATTTTAAAAATACCAGGAGTGACATCAGTAGAGATTACTGCACCCAATACAGTTCCAGGGATAGAAAGCAATCCAAGTTTGAGGCCTAATGAAAACTCTATTCTCTTTTGTCTTGAATAAGATATAGTTGATGCCACAGCATTGCTTAATGCTGCAAAAAGACTATTGCTTGCAGCGGCAGTAGGAGAAAATCCTAAAAAAGTCAACACCGGAACCACTATGATTCCACCACCAAGTCCCAACATAGAACCCAATATCCCGGCAGCAAATCCAAGAAAAATTAACCAAAATTGATCAATCATTGTAATTGTCAATTAAATAATTTTGTTGTATATTAGATTACTTTGTCACAATCAATGTCCACAGATATGATTTTTCAGTAACAGTAATCTCTAGGGTTATTTGTTTCTCATCCAATCCATCTATGGTTGATTTGATAGTAGTTTCTCCAGATTCTAGATATTGTTTCTCGGCAGCATCAAGCCATGATTTAACAGATTCAAAGCCTCCAGGTTGCTTTTCATCCCAGCAATCACACACGAGTGTCTCAATCATAGTCTGGAAAATAAAATCAATCTCACTTACTCTAGAGTCCAAAAGTCGGTGGGATTCGACAAGTGCAAGTGCCATGACAGGGGTATCGGAGCTTCCGCCCATGTTGAGGTTGCCCAGAGGATTTCCGTCAGAGGATGTCAACGCAGTAGTAATGCAGTATTTTACAAATTTCTGAGTGTTACCATCAAAGAACATGCAGTATTGAGATACAGTATGGTCTTTAATTTCAGTAGGAGAAGACATACGAATATTTTGTATGGCAAGGATTTCTTGGATTTTATCAACATCAGAATATGTAAAATCAATTTCATATGATGGTACGGACATAGGTTCAGATTGAGAGTACATAGATGCCAAAGAAACAACAACTGCAATCCCAATTAAAATTGGAATCAGGATTTTAGGATTCACAAAACAAAGACTTCAGCATTCCAAGATAAGGTTTTGCAATGTTATATGGAAATAATACTCAATACAGAATCTTTGGTAATGTTATTTTGATCAATAAATCCAGATGTAACCTCAAGAACATAAAGTGCTTCACCATCAGGCACTACACTTTGACAAGTAGCAATTTCCAATGCAGCTTTACATGGAGGAACATCTTTTTCTATATGCACTATATTGCCATCTTTATCAAACCACATCATATCAAGTGGAAATTGCATATTGAGCATCCAAAGAGAATAAGTTCCAGGTTGATCAAATACAAAAATCATTCCTTGATCATATGGTAATTGATCTTGGAACATCAATCCACGAACACGTCTAGGTTCAGTATCCGCAATTTGAACCTGTAGAGGAATTTCATCAACCAGGATTGTACCCATGGGAAATTTGACGGAATCAAGTTTACTGTCACTTGGGATGGACATCAATCCCACAACACCTATAATTACAGCTGCAATAGAGATAGGAATTAATGCCTGAGCACGAGTCGTCATGTATTGAGTTACACCAATCCATTTAAAAAGTAAGGTAGTTACAAAACGGAATTTTTGAAATTAGATATTGATGAAATAGTGTTTTTTGTCTCATGTCCAATATCATGAATAGTAGCGCCATTGTATTTTTTGTCAAGATACCTCCCGGCAACAATCATGGGTCCGCCTATTGCACAAGTAACACCAGTTGGTTCAGGAACCCATAACATCAAAAATCCAATTTTTTGCAGTTTCTTACCTGGAGCAGGGGCATTCTGTAAGGCACCAAGAGAACGGGCAGTGTGAGTGTCATCCATTTTAGCAATATCATTATACAGATTTGCCCTACGATTGGCAGAGTCAGAGAATTTTCTTAATTTTTCTAGTCGTTCCTTTAGTGGATCGGTCATTCCAGCCTATAATTCAGAATAGATTAGTTAAGATTCAAAGATCAACAACGGTCACATCCAAGTCAACAAAGATTAGGTAAGGGTCAGAGAGTCAATTTGTAGACCGAATGACAGTTTTTACTTTTTAATACACTTCATAACAAAGAATCAGTCCAAATTCCACTATAAAGAATGACCACGTAAAGTCCAAGTTGATAGACGTTTTGGCATTTCAAGAGACAATCGGTGTGAACATATCTACAGCAGATAGAATGATGCTCTAAATAATAAAAAAATTTGAGACATTACTTTGTTTTGCGTATTTTGTAGTTAAAATTCCAGTGTTCCGTATTGATGTTACTCAAGTGTTTCTCAATTTCTTGCCCATTTTTTGTTGATGTTATCAAAATTCTACTCATTGTGTAATTCTTTTTTTATTGAGTAAATCGGGTATGATATCTTAAGTCCTAGTGAAAATTCAGACATCTCTTTGAAGCAGTAATCATCATAGTGCTTTACTTGTTCGTATAAATCCCCTCCAATAACCAAACATATAGTAGTATACAAAATCG
>JAOTUX010000154.1 GCA_029863665.1 Candidatus Nitrosopumilus sp. | reverse complement strand
GATTGTTATTGGTTCAAGGGGAAAGTAATATCAAAGAGATGTTTCTTGGAAGCACGTCAAACTATGTGATACATAAGTCAAAAATTCCCGTTATGGTCGTAAAGTGATTGGTTGAAATTTTTGAATAAAACCGAAAATGACAAAAAATATCAATCAAAAATAGATAAACTAATCAAAATTATGAGGGATTCAGGTTATCTTAACGACACCAAGGTGGAGTTGGCGATTAGGAAAAACCCAAGACACAAATTCGTACCCAAATCTTTTCAAGATAAGGCATATGAAGACATGCCAATATCTTTGATGAAGAATCAGACAATATCTCAACCTTCTGTGGTGTCAAGAATGACTGAATGGCTAAATATCATGGAAGGGCAAAAAATTCTGGAGGTAGGATGCGGATCAGGTTGGCAAACTGCAATTCTTTCTTACTTGGTAGCCGATGGGGAAGTTCTCTCAATTGAAATGCATTCTGAATTAGTAAAATTTGCCAAAGAAAATTTGAATAGATTGGAAATTCACAATGTCGATGTAATTTTGGGAGATGGCAGTCTAGGAATTCCCGAGGAGTCTCCATTTGATAGAATAATCATCACTGCAGCTTGTAAAAAAGTCCCTTTTCCACTATTCCAACAATTATCTATAGATGGACTATTAATTGCACCTGTTGGAGAATATCCTCAATCATTAATTTTGTATAAAAAAACATCTCAAGGTATTATGGAGATTAAAAATCAGCCGGGGTATGTTTTTGTTCCACTTTTTGGAAAATTTGGCTATCAAGAAAATTAAAGAAAAAATATGACTTAGAATTAGAAAACCAAAGTATTCTTAACAAACATTATAGAATAAGTAAAAGATTAATCTCTTCAAGAAAGTGACAAAACATAACTCAAAAAACTACCATCATAAAGGCAAATGGAAGCAAAGCTTCCTTTAATCCCAACAAGATTATAACAACTTGTATGCGGGCCGGAGCAAGCAGAGACACTGCCAAGAGAATTATAAAAAAAATCCGTGGTCAGATTTACCACGGAATTGATACCCGAAATATTTACAAAATAGTTTTAGATGCACTAGGTGAAGAAAAAGAAGGCATAGTCCTCAAACAGAAGTATCAGCTCAAAGATGCCATTATGAGATTAGGTCCTACAGGTTTTATATTTGAAAACTATGTTGGTGATATTCTAAAACATTCAGGATTTAAAATCAAGAAAATAAGAGGTAAAGTCAGAGGAAAATGCACCGTTCATGAAATTGATTTGATCGCACTAACTGAAAATAAAAAAATATTGGTTGAATGCAAACATCATTCTAAGCATGGGGTGTACACTGGCTTAAAAGAGTCGTTATATACGCATGCACGATTTATAGATACTAGTCCTTACTTTGATACAGAGTGTGTTG
Organism: Candidatus Nitrosopumilus sp.; assembly: GCA_029863665.1. Taxonomy (GTDB): domain Archaea; phylum Thermoproteota; class Nitrososphaeria; order Nitrososphaerales; family Nitrosopumilaceae; genus Nitrosopumilus. Next base: position 2,668 of record JAOTUX010000154.1, on the reverse strand, counting down.
TTTGTAATACCAAAGTATCCAATCATGCCAAAAAATATGCAAAATGTATAGGTCAACAAATTCTTTCATGGAAGTATCCTCCAAACAACAGTCTAGAAAACATAATTGAAAAGAACCATCTTTATCCAATCACTATTTTAAATCTAAACTCAAAGGATGTTGGAATTTTTTTATCTAATGGAATTGTGTTGGCTAAGAACATTTTGGATTATACGGAGTTTGAGTTATCTAAAAAAACAGGAATTCACATCAAAAAAATACAGAACTCTCAAAAATTAGTTCAGAGAATGACTTCCTAAAATCTATTTTAACACTATGGAGAATATCTGCCGTTATATTTTATGGATATTCAACTATCCATTATGAAAATAGTTCCCAACCCCATCTGTTTTACTTTACCACCGTTACGGGAATTTTTGATTTATTGACAACATGATTGGCAACACTACCCAAAAATAATTCAATTTCGGGATCAGGTCCGCGAGAACCTATGATGATCATGTCTGCTCTCTGGCTTGCAGCAAAAGCAACAATCGTGCTTCCAACGTTATTACTAACTTTAATCATGCCTGTAAATGACACATGAGCCTTTTGCGCCACTACTTCAGCTTCTTTGACGATCTCTTTACTCTTCTGCCTTATTTTATTTCTCATACTGGCTGAAGTTTTTACAAATATTGGAAGAGAACACACATTCATACCGATAACTGACGCTCCAGATTGTCTTGCCACAATTAATGCAAATTTTAAGCCTCTAATGGAATTTTTTGAGCCATCCAATGGTACTAGAATTTTGTTCAATGTTTGTTTTGTCAGTATAAATCATTCATCTTGACTATTATTTACAAAATTAGCTTAAATTCAAACATGATAACATAGGATGTGTTTCGTCGAGAATGTTATAAAACATAATTTCGTATCAAAATAACGTATAATGCTGTTAAAAGTAACAATTCTCAATATCGATTCAGGTGGAAAACCTGTTATATTTTTGAATGATAAAGATTCTGATGAATTGAATATCACTGCTTCTGAACGTGTAACGGTTCAAACAAAAAAGAAGATTACCGCAATAGTTAACATATCTACAACTATTGAAAGAGGATTTCTTGGTGTTACCGATGAGGTTAGAAAGATACTTTCTCTAAAACAAAATTCCAAAGTGAATGTGGAGATTGCACCATTTCCAAAATCACTTCAATTCATTCGAAACAAACTCTCTGGAAAAAAATTACTGTATCCAGAAGTACGTGAAATTGTACAGGACTTGGTGGATGGTAATCTCAGTGAAAACGAGATTTCAGCGTTTGTGACTGCCCTTCACATAGACAAAATTGATCTAGACGAGGCAACAAGCTTGTCACGTGCAATGGTTGACACAGGCAAGACTCTTCACATCAACAAAAAAATCATCGTAGACAAGCACAGTATAGGTGGAGTACCAGGAGATAAAACAACATTATTGGTAGTTCCAATAATTGCATCAGAAGGATTCACCATTCCAAAGACATCCTCAAGAGCAATCACTTCAGTTGCAGGAACTGCAGATCGTGCAGAGGTTTTGATGCCCGTAGAATTTACCATAAACAGGATGTTGCAAATACTCAAAAAATCTAATGGTTGTATTGTATGGGGAGGTGCAATCGAATTAGCACCTGCCGATGACATATTTGTAAAAACGGAATTTTCACTCCATATTGATCCTCTACTATTACCATCGATCATGAGTAAGAAAAAAGCAGTTGGCGCCACTCATCTTACTATTGACATTCCAGCTGGAAGAGGCGCAAAAATGAAAACGACAGGAGAAGCAGATCTTCTCGCAAGAGACATCATGGAACTTGGTCGCCGATTAGGAATTCATACTCATTGTATTGTGACTTTTGGTGAACAGCCAATAGGCAACACTGTTGGTCCGGCACTGGAATCAAAAGAGGCACTTGAGGTTTTAATGAATCAAAAGCAGGTCCCTGATCTAATAGACAAAGCATGTAACATATCAGGAAGCATGTTTGAATTATTGGGTAAAAAAAACGGCTATTCTCTTGCAAAAAAAATCCTTGAATCAGGAAAGGCAGAACAAAAAATGCGAGAAATAATTAAAGCTCAAGGCGGAGATTCAGACATACTTCCAGAAGACATCCCAATCGGGAAATATTCATTGGTTATTCGTTCCGAGAAATCGGGGCAAGTTCTATGGATGGAAAACAGGATTATTGTAGAAATAGGACGTGCGGCTGGCGCACCAAAAGATAAGGGTGCAGGAATTATTTTTAATAAAAAAATTGGCGATTCTGTAGAAAAAGGAGAGTTGTTATTTACAATATGTGCTGAAAAAGCGCACAAACTTGATAGAGTAAAATACATTCTCTCCACTCAATTGCCGCTAGGTGTAGGCAAAAAATCGGACATGTTAATACATACAATAACTGAATCTCCAATAGTGGAAAGAACTTTTGTAATTGATAGATGATTAGAAATGGATGTTGTAAAAAATCATCATTTCCAATCCTGAATTACCTTAGAAATTATTCCTGACAAATCCACTTGTGAAAATTTCCCCTCGATTGAATTTGTTCCTACGATTTTTGTGACTCCTGCATTTCTAATTTTTCTTTCTGAATCTCCCACAAAAACTGGATGTGTACACACGACGTATATATTTCTA
>JAOTUX010000153.1 GCA_029863665.1 Candidatus Nitrosopumilus sp. | reverse complement strand
AATGGCCATGCAAGAAGATCTTCATTTTGGAATAGGGAGAAAAAGAAAGAAATCCTCTATTGGTATACATGATTTAGATAAGATCTCTTTTCCTCTGGTTTATACCACTACTAATCAAAATCATAAATTTATTCCACTAAACTCTGAGAAAGAACTCACAATATCTGAAATTCTCACAAACACTGATGTTGGAAAAGACTATGGATATGTTCTTGGAAACTCACAACAAATGCCAATAATCTTGGATACAAATCAACAAACAGTCTCTTTTCCTCCAATAATTAATGCTGCAGTAACAACTGTTACAACCGAAACAAAAAATCTTTTTGTTGAGGTAACTGGAATAAACAAAGACGATGCAGAAGATATGCTCTCAGTGGTTGCAACCATTTTACAAAGTGCAGGATTTATTTTAGAATCAATTCAAATATCTGGCACAAAAAACTTTACACCAAAACTCAAATCAAGAAAAATACCAATTAGCCCTACATTGGTCAATCAAATTCTTGGTTTGAACCTTACCAATTCAAAAATTATCTCATCTTTAAAAAAATCTAGATTGGATGCATCATCTAAAAACAAAAACATCATCTGTACAATTCCAGCATACAGATTTGACATATTTGGATCAATGGATCTAGTCGAAGAAGTTGCTTTGGGATATGGAATTCAAAATCTTGAGCCTACCTTGACTCCTTCTCAAACTCTTGGTCAAATGAATCACGTATCCATCAAATTAAAATCTCTTAGCCAGTTAATGATTGGCCTTGGATATCTTGAAGCTCTAAATTCTAGTCTAACCAGTAAGCGAGTGCTATATGATATGACTAACAGGGATTCTGAAAAAATTATCTCTGTACTTGACTCAAAAAGCCAAGAACATACAATTTTGCGTGATTCTGTGTTACCTGGATTACTAGAAAATCTCTCAAGAAATATTCATGAGTCATATCCTCAAAAATTATTTGAGACTGGTACTGTATTTACACAAACAAATCCTGTCTCTGAGAAAATTAATCTTGCTAGCATTAGTGCACATCAAGATGCAAATTTTACTGAAATCAAATCTGTATTGCAATCTGCATTAAAGACTGGATTTAATATCAAGATTGAAACAAAAACTGTTCTTCATCCTTCCTTTGAAGAAGGACATTGTGCATCTGTAGTTGTTAATGATAATCACATTGGTGTGATTGGAAAAATTAACTCAAAGATTGTTGAAAACTACAAAATTCGAGTCCCTGCAGTTGGTTTTGAAATTTCATTGTCTGAATCCATTCTCAAATCTATCTAGAAATGAACTCAATATTAGTAATATTCCCACTCCTGAAATTCCTATTCCAATAAAAAATTCTGTGATTAATTTTTCATGTATAATTCTTTTTTCTTCATTCATTAGGTAATTTGACTCTAAATCCATATTCTCAAAAAACTGAATTTGCGGATAGTCAAAAATTATGACTAAAACTCCTAAAATCAAAATTATGATTCCAATAAAAAATAATGTTATGTTTTTAATTTCCATATGGATTGTTTTCCGTTACGAAATTTAATTCTAGTTCTAAAAAATTGTCTTATGTACAAACAATTTCCTCAATGGTTTTTAGTAGGAACATACCTATCATTTAATGCCCAAGAGCAGGCATGCAGACGGATTAGGATGATGTCGATCGTAATGATACCAATGATTTCTAATTCACCCAGGCATGCTACATTATGGGCAACCCCGGTTAGAAAACCCAAGGAGGTTTTGGCTAAATACCAATGATCTTGTGCGAGTCAGAACCGGGGAACATTAACAATTTACAAAAACCATAAAACATCCATTTCTGGTATGTAAAACTGAAATGGTAAATTATTGGTTGGCAAAACAAGAGCCTAGTGGACCAAGAGGTTATAATCTTGAGCAGCTTAAAAAAGACAAAACAACTGTTTGGGATGGTGTTCACAATAATCTTGCATTAAAGCATATGAGGGAAATGAAGTCTGGTGATCTTATCTTATTTTATCATACAGGTGATGAGAGGCAAGCCGTAGGAATAATACAAGTTATCTCAAATCCATACCCCAACCCAAAAGAAGACATTAAACGTTTCATTGTTGTTGATGTAAAATACAAAAAGACACTCAAACGTCCAGTAACCCTTGATGAAATGAAAAAAGATAAAAAATTTCAAAACTGGGAACTCATTAGAATCTCGAGACTATCTGTAATGCCTGTACCAAAGGTAATTTGGGATGATATTTTGAAGATTTCTCAAAATAAACCATAATCGGTTTATTGATATAGTCGATTTATTTTATGAAATCATGGCAACAGCTTATGTTTTAATAAACTGTGAACTGGGTTCTGAAGAAGCTATAATTCAACAGCTAAAGGGCTTAGAAGGTGTTAAGGAAGTTCATGGAACTTTTGGTGCATACGATATTTTAGTCAAGATTGACTCTGATACTGTTGAAAAACTTAGAGAAACCATTACCTGGAAAATCAGAAAAATTGAAAAGATTCGTTCAACTCTCACTCTGATGGGTATTGAAGGTCAGACGTAAATCCTTCTTTTTCTTATTATGATTTTACATTTTATTTTCGTTGTTAAGGAAGAGGAACGTCAAAAACGACAATTTGAGTTTGAATATATTAAAAAAATGAGTCAGTTTTACAAAATATGGCTTAAAGAAAAATTTGGACGAGACTATGAAATTCAATGTGATGAACTAATTACAACACCCCGAAGTATCCTTCAGAGACTTGATACACATGTATTTTTACGTGATCATGAACAAAGAGGAAAAGACATTTACCATTTCTATCTAACTCATTTCAGACCTCTGTGGACTGATTGCACGTGTGATGGATATCATGCTGAAAATTTTGGATTGTTATTTTGGAAACCTCTCAAAGAGTCAAATGATACATTATTTCTTGCAGAGAAAAATTGTACTGCCGTATCTCATGAATTACTTCATGAGCAACTACGATTATCAGGACACAAAAAGTTCATACAAGAAGTTCATGATATTTGGACGAAACATCTCTTTGAACAACTAGAATTTGAACAGTATGGAGAAGATTTTAAAAAAACTGATGGAAAGCCAATGTATCTTACTATGGATACATCACAACTGAATCTATAAAATAATTTCTCCAATCAACACTTTGTTACAGAGTATATGTTGTTCTCAAAGTTTGCTGTTTTAAAATCCAGTTTGTTCTCTGGATCATCTGTTCTTGCCTTACTCAAGTTTTCAAGTTCTACTAATGCATCTCCTCTAAAACCTACTGAAGAACCATAAATTCCATCAGTTAACATTGTTCCATGATCTCCTTTTTTGATGTCATCTACCATCTCATAAAATCTGGTAGTCTCTTTTTTGTTAACAGGGTTTCCAGTTGCCTTGTTGTATGCAACTGCAATATACATTCCATTATTTTTTACTGCAACGGGAACCTTGTGGTTTTTACCTGTCTCACCAGGAATTGTATCGTTAACTATGACTTCACATTTGTGATACATGCTAGAGACATATGCGTAGAATCTGTACTGCGCATATTTTCCTGCAGCATCTTCTTCACACTCAACAAAAACTTTATGCAATAACTCTAAAGCATCATCATTCATACTTTGTAGTCTGTCATCAATTCTTCCCCTTTCCAAAAGTTCTGATTTACATTCTTTAGCAACTAATACTAATATAAAATCAGGTAAATTGTAATTTTTGAGAGCGGCAACAAATGCCCCAGCTTGTGACATTCCAAATTTTGGAAAACCTTTATTGACCATATTCAAACCTCACTTTAGAAAATTTACTACTCACTAACACTCAATTAGAAAGCTACTTTTCGCTTATAATTGTTAAGAATTTACATGCCTATTCGAGGAAATTCTTTAATTTTTAAATTGTAAATATTAAATTCGGGATAAATTTATCGCAACATATGACAATTGATACTACTACTGAGCTTGTTTCATCTGTTTATTCAAAATTAAAAGAAAATATTGTAAAATACAGAAACATAGTTGGACGTCCACTTACACTTACCGAGAAAATTTTATCTGGTCATCTTAATGCAATTGA
>JAOTUX010000152.1 GCA_029863665.1 Candidatus Nitrosopumilus sp. | reverse complement strand
ATAAAGGAATTATTTAAATCCCCTCGTCATGCCTCAAACAAAGCCCATTGTAAGTGTTGAAAATGTAGTTGCGTCAGCATCAGTTGACCAGAAAATTGATCTTAATGAAATTACAGAGAAGTTTCCAGATACAGAGTATCACCCTGAACAATTTCCAGGACTTGTTTTTAGATTAAGTAATCCCCGAACTGCAACTTTAATTTTTAGAACAGGTAAAATGGTTTGTACTGGAGCAAAATCAGAAGATATGGCAGTAAAAGCAGTAAACACAGTAGTTCAAAAATTGAGAAAAGGTAAAATCAAGATAAAGAAAGATGCTGTAATAACAGTTCAAAACATAGTTGCTGCAATTAATCTTGGTGGTAAAATTCATTTGGAAACTGCAGCCAGAACATTACCAAGAAGTATGTATGAACCTGAACAATTTCCAGGACTCATACATAGAATGTTAGATCCAAAAACTGTGATACTGTTATTTGCATCAGGTAAATTAGTTTGTACAGGTGCCAAAAAGGAATCAGATGTTTATCGTTCTGTACATAATTTACATTCATTATTAGAAGAAAAAGACTTGATGATTTACGATCAGTAGCACTTTCTAAATTCAGGTTTTTCAAAAAATTGAGAATTGACTAAAGATATATTTGAAAAGCAAAAAAAGGAACTAACTCCTGAAACAGGATTTAATTTAGTTGGGATAGATTATTTTACAGGAGAAGGAAGTCAATTGTATTTAGTAGAATATTTTCAAATGTATCAAGATGCTTTGAATGCAAAAAAAGAGAGAGAAAATCAAGACGAATATTTTGTTTTGTATAAGGGGGCAGGAGGAGAATTTTTTTCTAGATAAGATGAGAGTTTAAAACAAATTTTACAAACTTTTTACCGTCAAATTAAATTTATTTCTGAAATAAAACATAGTTGATTCCTATTAATAATTAGATCTTATGTAGTAAAGGAAAATGTACTAGATTTTATTTCGACTCCGTTATCTACTTTAATTGTATATGTACCAGAAGTTTCCCATCCTAAACCTCCAGCAATAGATAATGTTGAATATGTTCCATCATTTCTCAAAGGAATTTGTTCTGTCCATACAAGAACATTAGATGAATTTTCAATTGAGAGATTAACATTATCTGACGTGTCAGACATTCCACTAATTGAAATTATATCATTTCTGCCATATGATGATAAATCAGTTTGAATAGATAGTGTAACAGGGAAAAGATCAGTAGAGGTGTTTACAGTGGTTGAAGGTACACCGTTAATGGAAATAGCGATAATGATAATTATTCCAAGTACAGCACCGCCAACACCCAACATCATTTTTGAATTTTTAGAATTTGAGGATGATGTTCGTGATGTGGAATTAGATAATTGAGTTTTGGTTAAAGATTGAGTTGTAGGTATGACAATATCACGAACTATTGGTTTGTCATCAATAGACGTTTTAGTTTGATCAGTTTCGGGTCTTCGTCCCAGATATTTTTCTGCTAATTTTCTAACATAGTTTCTTTCATAATTACTAATGACTTCATCATTCTCACAAGCCCTAAAAATTTGCTTTAAAATTCTATCATCTCCAAAATCTTTATCTAAAAGTGCCTTTACATCATCAATCAATGGATCAGTCATGTGAATTTTCCCACATATTGATTATTTATGAATACCTTGTTTAAGATTTCGAATGATTATTTCAAATTAAATAGATTTTTTGATCCAATTTTTTAAAAATATTAATCATAATTTATTTCGAATAGATTTTTTGAGCTTGTATGATAACTGTTCTGAGATAATCCTTAGCAGTAGAATCAGATACACCCATTTGTTTGGCTAGTCGATATAGAGCATCTTCTTGAGGATTAATTAAATAACATTTTAGAAGATAGTTAAGTCTATGAGATCTCTTTTCATCACTTTTCATATTTTTTATTTTTTTTTAACACTAAAAAGATAAGAGGATAATGAAATAACCAATAACATCATAGTATCATAAAATTTGAATAAAAACATATGATCTTTTTTAAACAATAGCAGAAAAGAAATGAAAATGAAACGAATTGACGCAACTATTCAAAGCAACAAAATAGGAGTTGTTTCTGATGCGATTAATGACATAGTCGGAGGATTCACCATTCTGGAAGGAAATGGAAGGGGTCTGGTGCAGACAGACCATTAGATCAGGAAGGAGAACAGGCTCTATGGTTGCAGAATACAACAAGGTTGCTACTGTGAGTACAATCGTAGATGACTCAGAAGTAGAGAAGGTTTCTACAGCAATTGCAGATGCAGCTTTTACAGGAAAAGGTGGAGATGGAATTATAGTCGTAACCAATGTTGAGAGTGTTTTGAATATCGCATCTAAAAAGAATGATTCTCAGGCTCTCTAATCATTTTCTTTTATTAAATTAAAGATAAACAAATCATTTGATTTGTAATGAACTACTGAGAGGTTCATAAACTTCTCTCAGTGAGGTGTTCCTTTGGAGAACATATTTTTTGAAGGGATGATAAACTATTACAATATGAGTATAAAAGCAAAAGATTGAGAATTATTGTTGACCTTCAATTCCCATTAATGTTAGAGTAGATCTAATTTTTGGGATTTTTCTAATTTTCCATGTAATAGTCTCACGTAGTGCTTCTACTTGACCAGATTCAACTTTAGCCAAGATATCATATGCACCAAATGTACCATGTACTTCAACAACGCCTTCAATGGATTTTAATTCTGAAATAACTGCTTCTTCAGAACCGAGTTCACAGTTTATGAGTACATAAGCTGTTGCCAATTATGAATCAACTCCTATTTTCATACATAAAATTTCATTTAGAAATATATAAGAATAATCTAATTTGTTTAAAAATTCAATGGTAATTTTGAAGATATCATTAACAGATGTATAGTATTGTAGGATAATTTAACAAAATTTTAAGATGACACATATGCATTTTTCATAATTTTTTCTAGTTCTACAATATTTTTTGTGAAGGTAATCTTTGAACGTAATTTAGAACCATATTTCATGCCTTTAGAAAATCTCATTGCTTGACTCTTGATGTTAGAAAATTTAATTTTATAGTTACTAGTAAGATGCAGATAGTCAAAAAAAGAATCCAGTCGATCGTTAAAAGAATATTCTTTGTAAGAAGCAGTTTTGAGATAGTCATTTATTTGCTCAAATAAAAATGGATTTCCCATAGCACCACGGCCTATCATTACATAATCACAGTTAGTTTCATCAATCAAAGTTTTAGCATCTTCAGGAGTTAAAATATCACCATTTCCAACAATTGGAATACCAGAGATTTCTTTAAGTTCCTTAATCATTTTCCAGTCTGCACTACCAGAATAACCCTGACTGACAGTTCTAGGATGAAGTGTAATCATTTGAATTCCTTCATCTTCTGCAATTTCAGCAATTTCTCTAAAAAGAAATTTATTTGCGTCAGTTACTCCAGAACGTATTTTCAGCGATACAGGTTTTTTTACTGCATTAACAAGAGTGCTGAATATTTGTTGAGTTAAATTAATTTCTTGTAAAAGAGCACCTCCTGCCATTTGTCGAGTAATATGAGGTGCAGGACATCCCATGTTATAATCAATAATATCAAAATAAGGTTCTACAATTTGGGCAGCTTTTTCTAATGCAAAAAGATCAGAACCAAATAATTGAACAGAGATAGGACGTTCTTGATCAGAATATTCAATAAATTCTTGTATTGTTTGTAGATCTTCTTTAAGTTGTTTTTCTTTTGCAATAATACTATGAATATTAGTAAATTCAGTAACAACAAGTCCAGCTCCCATATGTTTACATTGTAATCGAAGAGCAGGATCAGTTACTCCTGCCATTGGAGCCAAAAATGCTCTACTAGAAAAATGTGGAAGCATATAAAAAAACTATTTTTGGGATATATTTACCATTTTAAAAAAACACCATCAAAAAATAACACTAGTAATCAGGACAGCCATCTGTATCTCTATCTCCATCATAATCCTCTGGATCTAATGGACATAAATCATCATCATTAATGATATCATCTAGATCATCATCATGGGCAAATCTTTGTTGT
>JAOTUX010000151.1 GCA_029863665.1 Candidatus Nitrosopumilus sp. | reverse complement strand
ACTCAATTCATGCATATTGCGATGTTAGGGCGTATAACCATTTGTGCTACGCCAGGTAAGGGATTCGAACCCCTGCACGCTTACGCGTAGCCGTTTTCGAGACGGCCGCCTTACCACTTGGCTAACCTGGCATCAAATCTTAAATCATCACCATAATAAAGCAAATCAGAAGATTAGGTTCAAGACACTTTATCTATATCAAAGAGTTCATCTTTGAATTTATTCTTAATCTGATCTTTGGTTTTAGCCCAATCTTCATCAGTTATTTTATCTGTAAAAATAGAGCGGAATCCATCAAAAGAGTCTTTATTTAAAATGAAAAGAATTTTGTCTCTTTCTGAGTCAGAGAAAGGAAAATAGGAAACGATTTTAGAAATATTGTTACTTGCATCAAACTGTATTTCAAAAATTTTATCCTCTAAATGAATAGGTAGATCTAATACTGCCACAGTAATTGGCAGATTAATCACATATTAAAATCGATTTTAAATTGCTTAAATCAGAATACAAAGTCACATTACAGTGATTTGATCGTCTGCAAAAGATAAACACAAAATAGCACAAATTTTCAACAGAATCCTATGGGATTAAATCTGAAGGACTTGGTAGTAAGAGAGAAAACAACTCTAGAGGCATTTTCAACTAAGATAATTGCAATTGATGCATATAATGCGATATACCAATTTCTAGCTAGTATTAGAGGTCCTGACGGATTACAGTTATCAGATGCAGAAGGAAGAATTACCAGTCATCTAAGTGGTTTACTTTACAGAAATGTCAATTTTCTATCCTTAGGAATAAAACCAGTCTATGTCTTTGATGGAAAACCACCATCACTAAAAACTGCAGAAATTGAGCGCAGAAAACAGATTAAAAAAGATGCAACCGTCAAATATGAAAAGGCAATATCAGAGGGAAATATAGAAGATGCAAGAAAATATGCACAGCAAACTACCAGTATGAAAGATGGAATGGTAAAAGAATCAAAACAACTCCTAACCTGTTTTGGCATCCCATACATAGAAGCACCATCAGAAGGAGAAGCAACAGCAGCACATCTAACAAACACAGGGCAAGCCTATGCTTCAGCAAGTCAGGATTTTGATTCTATTTTGTGTGGAGCAAAAAAATTAGTGAGAAACTTTACAAATAGTGGAAGAAGGAAAATACCTAACAAAAATACATACATAGACATTGTTCCAGAAATAATTGAAACTCAAAAAACACTTGATGCATTAGAATTAACAAGAGAGCAACTAGTAGATGTGGGAATTTTGATTGGAACTGATTTTAATCCAAATGGATTTGAGAGAATTGGTCCAAAGACAGCACTAAAAATGATCAAACAACATTCAAGATTAGAAGATATTCCACAAATTCAAGAGCAACTACAAGAATTAGATTTTCAACAGATAAGAAAGATTTTTTTGAATCCAGAAGTAGCTGAGGTAGATGAGATTATTTTTGACAAAATAGATTATGATGCAATTACAGACTATTTAATAAAAGAAAGAAGTTTCTCAGAAGATAGAATACAGTCAACACTAAACAGACTAAAAAAAGCATTAGAGAAGAAAAGTCAAAATTTAGATCAGTGGTTTTAACAAGATTTCAATTTAATAACTAGTCAATCTAATTCTAAAAAATGCCTCAAACTGAAGCAAGAAAAATTCTCAAAGACGCACCTATAATGTGGAGAAGAATAAACTCCATAGGAATAATTCTTGATTGTAATTCTACATATGCTGCCAATCTAGGATATGTTAAATCAGAGATAATAGGAAAGTCAATTTTTGAGCATGTACCTAAAGAATCATGGGAAACCATGAATGATTCTCTGAAAACTTGGTTTGACACAGGAAAGGTAACAAATAGAAAAATTACATTCAAAAGGCAAGATAAGAGTACTTTTCCAGTGCTACTACAGGCAACAAGTCTTTATGATGAAAACAAGAACCTGCTTGGAAGTAATACAGTGATTTTTGATCTAACACAAATGGCAGATGACAAAATAATAGAATATGAAGTATTTTTCAAAGAGGCAAGTAGCAGATTAAATGAAATTAAGGAAACAGAATATGAGCAACTAGATCAAAATTCAAAGTCAGAATACGATGGACTCAAAAAAATGTTTGACATGCTATTGACAGTAAATTTGAGAGAATTAAAACAGTTATTTTGATTTTTCCTTAATTGATTTTTGAATATCATTAAACGTATTTTGAACTTCAGTTACTGCTGCACCATCTTCCAAAGTGCTAACATCTCCAATTTTCTCGTTGTTTGCAATTGCTTTTAACAATCTTCGCATAATTTTTCCACTACGTGTTTTTGGAAGTTTTGATACAAAATAGATTTGTTTTGGTGTAGCTATGGCGCCAATATCGGTTCTTATTTTTTCTGAAAGTTCTTTTTCTAAATCAATAGAGTTTTTTGTTACTCCTTGTTTTAGAACTGCAAATGCAACTATTACTTCACCTTTTACTTCATCAGGAATTCCACATACTGCTGATTCTGCAACACTAGTATGAGATACGATACAACTCTCTAATTCAGCAGTTCCAATTCTATGACCTGCGACTTTTAGAACATCATCTGCACGTCCAAGTAACCAGATATATCCATCTTCATCTTTTAGTGCATAATCTCCAGGATAGTAATAGTTCTCATACTTTGACCAATACACGGTTTTGTATTTTTCATCATCTTTCCACAATGTCAAAAGCATTCCAGGCCAAGGATTCTTTACAATAAGATATCCCTTTGTATTCGGGAGTACATCGACTCCATTTTCATCAACTACTGCAATATCCACACCGGGGATTGAAAGGGTTCCAGATCCAGGCTTTAGAGGAATAGTTTCCAAACCAGGAAGGGGTGAAATCAACATCCCTCCAGTTTCAGTTTGCCACCAAGTATCAATAATAGGACATTTTTCTTTTCCGATAGTTTCAAAGTACCATCTCCAAACTTTGGGGTTTATTGGCTCACCTACAGTTCCGAGTAATTTTAATGAAGAGAGATCAAAAGAGTTTGGAATGTCATCTCCAAACTTCATAAACATTCTAAGAGCAGTAGGAGTAGTGTAAAAAATAGTAGCTTTGTATTTTTGTAGAATATCCCACATTCGTGATGCATCAGGGTAATCAGGTGCGCCCTCATACATTATTTCAGTTGCACCATGAAGTAATGGAGCATAGACTACATAGCTATGACCTGTAACCCATCCAATATCAGCAGTACAAAAAAACACATCAGAGTCTTTAATGTCAAATGCCCATTGGAAAGTAGAATACAGATGTGTAAGGTAACCACCAGTCCCATGCAAAACTCCTTTTGGCTTTCCAGTTGTTCCTGATGTGTATAATATGTAAAGAGGATGGGAGCTATCTAGTTTTTCAGCATCACATGAATCAGAGACACCTTTCATTAAATTATTCCAAAGTTTGTCTTTGGGATACATGTTAATTTTATTTTTTGTTCTTTGGAGAACTACAACATGATCTACAAAATCAAAATCTTTGATAGCCTCATCAATTACTTCTTTGAGTTTGACAATTTTTCCTCGTCGATATCCCCCATCAGCAGTAATGACAATTTTAGAATTAGAATCACTAATTCGGTCTCTAATGGATGTTGCACTAAATCCTGAAAAAACTACTGTATGTATGGCACCAATTCTAGCACATGCCAACATTGCAATTGGTAATTCAGGAACCATTGGAAGATATATCGTTACCCTATCACCTTTTTTAACATCTAATGATTTGAGAACATTTGAGAATTTTTGAACCTGTATGAACATATCATGGTAGGTTAATGTTCTAGACTCTCCATTTTCACCCTCCCACAAAATGGCAGGTTTGTTAGCCCTAGCATCAATATGGACATCAAGAGCATTATACGATGCATTAATTGTGCCTCCTACAAACCATCTAGCAAATGGGGGATTCCAGTCCAGAGTTTGCCTCCAAAATGAAAACCAGGAAAGATTCTTTGCTTGTTCGCCCCAAAAGGATACAAAATCAGAATTTGCCTTTTCTCTAATCGCAGAGTCATTATTTCCAAGGCCTATATCATATCGCTCAG
>JAOTUX010000150.1 GCA_029863665.1 Candidatus Nitrosopumilus sp. | reverse complement strand
AGGAGACTCATTTAACATGGAGTCTGATGCTTCAAGTGAAGAAACTGAAAAGATTCTACAAGAAGCATCTGCAGTAGCTGAGCAACAGATAGGAGACAAATTCCCATCTGTACCATCTTCAACTGGACTTTCGTCTCAATCCTCTACTTCTACCTTTGAGTAGATTGGAAAGGCGAAAAGTCATTCTTTTTGTTTTAATTTAAAGAGAAACTATCCCAATAATTTCTCTTTAAATGTCCATTTTTTATTTAAAACAAAGTTTCCAAATGCAGCAGTTATTACTGCTAAAATTAAGGCAAATGGATATGCTACCTCATTACTATCTACAAGAAAATATACCATTCCTAGTTGTACTAATGCACCTAACGAACTGAACATTGCAAACTTTCCATATTGAGAAATTGTTTTTTTAATTTTGAAATCCTTATCTCCGAATGTCCATATTTTATTTAAAACAAAATTTGTAGTAATTGATGCAACTATTCCTATTACATTTGCATGTAAATACCATAAATCAGAAACTCCTCCTGCAAATAATAATGAAATTACATAATTCACAATAAATCCTGAAGTACCAACTGTGTAGAATCTACCTGCCTTGTAAAGAAATTTGACAGATGAACGTTTTTCTTGTTTTTCTAATGGCTTACCATATCGATATAATTTCCAAACTGATCTGTAATAATCAAAAATAGTTTTTATGCTTAATTTACTAGAACCAAGTTCTCTATCTTGAAAAGTATATGGGATTTCTTTAATGTTAACATCTCTTGTTTTTACTAAAATCTCTAAAAGAATTTTGTAACCTATTGCGTCTATGTTTAATCCTTTGATAATATTTCGTTTAAATGCAAAAAATCCGGACATTGGATCCTTTGTATCTATCCCTAATCCTTTTTTTGCAATTAAAGTTGCAAATTTGCTCATAATTTTTCTTTTTAGTGACCATCCTTGAATTTTTCCACCCTTGATATAACGTGAAGCCACTGCAATATCATACTGATATTTTTTAATTGATTCAATTAACTTTGGAATTATCTGTGGTGGATGAGAAAAGTCACTATCCATTACCACAATTGTGTCTCCTTTAGCTTGTTGAATTCCTTTCAGAATTGCAGAACCAAGACCATCTTTAGCTTTTCTGTGAATGATTTCTATAGTATAATCTGCTATTTTTTTGACATTTTTTAAATAATCTTCTACTATTTTTCCAGTTCCGTCTGGTGAGTTATCATCTACTACAATTGCCTGAGTTGGAATATTTTTTGGTAATATCTCTCCAATAGAATGTAATATTTTGATAATGTTTTCAGATTCATTATATGTAGGAATAATTATAGAAATTTGACCATTTTCGGCAACTCTTTGTTTTAGCATACTTACTCAATCACAAAATTTGATAGATATTAAACCTTAATCCGTTAAAACACATTCACAAACACTACTAGTAGATTTACCTAAGGAAATGCAACAGATTCAGAAAGAATTGAATCTATTTCAGATATGCTTATTCGAGACTGTTCCATAGAATCTCTCTTTCTAATTGTTACCGTATTATCTTCTAATGTTTGATGATCAATTGTTACTGCAAACGGTGCACCGATCTCATCCAATCTTCTATATCTTCTACCTATTGCACCTGAATGATCTAAAAAGGCATCATATTTTCTTTTAATGTTTAGAAAAATTTCATCCGTTTTTTCTTTTAATCCATCTTTTTTGACTAATGAAAGAATTCCTACATGTATTGGTGACAAATAAGGTTTTAATGATAAAACTGTTCTTTCATGCTCTTTGTCATTTTTTAATGAATGCTCCAAAATCGTATATAGACTCCTGTCAATACCCATTGAAATCTCAAATACATGTGGTAGAATTTTTTCATCATTGTCCATTACTTCAAATTTTTCTTTACTCTTTTTTGCATGACTAGATAAATCATAATCAGATCGATAGTTACATGCTACTAATTCAAGCCAACCAATTGTAGTTTCTACTTCAAAATCAAATGCAACTTCAGCATAGAATGCCTTTTCTTTATCACCTAGTTTCCTAAATCTACTTTTTGTAATATCAATTCCAGTTTTTTCATAAAATTCCATTAATATTCCCAAGTAATATGCAACAAATCTATTTGGAACGATACCTAATTCTACTGCTTCTTTACATGTCATAGAAATAGGCTCTGCATCTGTTTGAACTCTAATTTGTGTATCTTGCACTTCTGAAAATCTATATGTCTCACTCAATTTTGAAGGATTACAAAATACCTCAATTTCTGCCTGGTAAAATTCTCTTAGACGAAGCAAACTTTGTCTTGGCGCTATCTCATTTCTAAAACTCTTTCCTACTTGAGCTATTCCCAAAGGAAGTTTTCCTCGCATGGTCTTAAAGAGTCTAGGAAAGTCTACAAAGATTGATTGACATGTTTCAGGTCTAAGATATGCTTCTTCATCTTCAGGACCAATACCAATTTTGAACATCATGTTGAATTTCTTTGTTTTATCAAAATCCCCCTTACATTTTGGACACTTTATGTTATTTTGTGTTATTGCATTGTCAAATTCATTTAAATCTGCATTTTCAGGAATTTCAATTTTTGTAATATCAAAGATTGTTCTATCTGCCCTGAATGTTGAATTACATTTTGTACATTTTATTATTGGATCAGCAAAGTTTCCCATATGACCTGAAGCCTCAAAAACCGATCTAGACATGATTTGAGAACCATCAATCTCAAGCATTCCATCTCGTCTAATAAGCTCCCTTCTCCATAATTCAAGAAATTTATTTTTTAAACTAACTCCTGATGGCCCATATTCCCAAAACCCAGCATGTGCATCCCCATAAACTTCACAACTAGGAAAGTAAAACCCACGCTCAAGTGCTAATTTCATAACTGCTTTGTAGTCCATACTTACAACTCATTAATCATTAAATAAATTTCTACGCAAATCCTTTAGCTTTTCTAATATTTTCAAAATCATCTCTGTCATCATCAATTGGAGTCTCTAAAATAATGGGGATTTTTCTTTTGTTGGCAAACTTTACAATAGAAGCAATACCTTTCTCACCAATTCCACCTAATCCCAAATGATAATGTCTATCTAGATTACAACCAATTTCTCCTTTGGCATCATTAAGATGTAAAATTTTTAAATTTTTAATTCCCACATATTTATCAAATTCATCAAAAGATTCCTTAACTTTCTCTTCAGTTCTTAAATCATATCCTGCAACAAATGCATGACAAGAATCAAAACAAACACCAAATTTTTTTGCAGGTTTTAATTGATTGAAAATTTCTCCTAATTGTTTAAAATCAGAACCCACAGAATTTTTTTGACCTGCAGTATTCTCCAAAAGAATCATTACATCGTTTTTTGTTTGTCCTGCTTTTGTCAACCCTTCCACTAATCTCTTAATGCCTGCTTCTTCACCTGTTCCCAAATGACTACCTAGATGTGTAACTAGGTATGGGATTCCTAATTGAGCACATCTTTCAACTTCATTTACCAAAGTCTTTACTGATTTTTCAAATCCATCATCTTTTGGAGTTGCAAGATTTGGCAAATATGGCATATGTGCACAAGTTGCAAATCTATCAATTTTACTTGTCTTTAGCTTTGACTTAAAATTAGTAGTATCTTCCTTAGTGAATTCTTTTGCATGCCAACCTCTTGGATTTCTTGTAAATATCTGAAAAGCAGAACATTCTCTTTCAACTGCATTATCTATTGCCTTGTCAATTGACCCTGAAATTGAGACATGGCACCCAATCTTCATATCTGTTTATTTTCCCTAAACATAATTTAAATCAGCATTCAAACCTAAAAACCAGATTTTTATGTAAATATTATTAATCAATAACATGTTAATTCTTGGACAAGATGAAAAAGCGAAATATCCTTTTTTAACTGATGCAGGAGAATATCTTAAAGACAAGGGTTTTCCCTTAGTTCAATTTGGTACCGATCCCGTTCTCAAATTATCTGTTGAAAAAGCATTTCACAGAATTCAAGTTGCAACAGAAGGTCAAATCTACAAATCAGATCTTATTGATGGACAGGCATCAAAACCATTATTCTTG
>JAOTUX010000149.1 GCA_029863665.1 Candidatus Nitrosopumilus sp. | reverse complement strand
AGGAGTAGAAATAGATGTAATTTTGCTTGCAGCATCAATAGTAATTATGATTGTAGGTCCAGGTAGAATTTCACTTTCTCAAATTATTCGAAAAATACCTAGATGTCTTCACTAGATTTTTCCAAAATTTTCCATAATTAAGCAGACACATTTGGTAGTTTTCTTCAGCAAATCTACTCTGGCAAATTCATTTGGAGAATGAATCCTTGAGAACATATACGTACTTCCTATCGAGATACATGGAGCTTTTAAGATATCAACAAAAGGATACATTGGACCAGTACCAGCATTTGAGACATTAAGAATAGATTTTCCAAAAGATTTGTTAGCAGCATCTTTGACTTGAGAAACAAAAGGATTTGATGAATCGGTTCTAGCAGCTGCCTCACCATGAAATATTTTGATTTTTACATCACCAAAGCCTTTAGACTTTAGGTGTTTTTTTAATCGTACAACTTGTTTTTTTGGATCCATTTTGGGTATCAATCTAAAATCAATTTTAACTAAGGCCTCAGAAGGAAGAATAGTTTTTGCACCATTGCCAGTATATCCAGAAACAAACCCTGCAATATTGCAAGTAGCACCACCAATTAGTGCTTTTTTTGCAGCCATTCCGTTTTTGTTTGCTAGGAAAGAATTGATTCCAAATTCTTTTTTAAAGGCATCATCATCAAATGGTTCTTCTTTAATTAACTTCAAATCTTTTTTTGAGAAAGGTGTAACGTCCTTGTACCAATCTTTAATGAGAATCCTTCCATCAGAATCTCGAAGTGTTTTAACAGCTTCAATTAATTTCCATGCAGGGTTTTTTATCAAAACTGCCAGACTAGAGTGAGCATCTCGGGAGGATTCCCTAACAGATAGTTCAACAAATAGTAATCCTTTCATCCCAAGACCGATAATAGGTCTGTTTTTTGCATCAACATATCCAAATTCCCAGATGACACCATCACTAGCAAATTTCTTTTTGTATTTTTTTAAATAATCCTCGATATGAGCACTACCAGTTTCCTCTTCACCTTCTATTACAAATTTTATATTACAAGGAACATCACCAGTAGTTTTTAAACAAGATTCAACAGCCTTGATTCTTGTAATTAATTCGCCTTTGTCATCAGTTGCACCTCTTCCGAAAATTTTGTTTCCTTTTTGAGTTCCCTCAAATGGAGGATATTCCCACAAATCAAAAGGTTCAGCAGGTTGCACATCATAGTGATTGTAAAACATCAGAGTTTTTTTTGGATTTTGTTTGGATTTTATCTCACCATATACTATAGGAGCAACTCCTTTTTTCAACCGTAAGATTTCAGAATTAATGCCGGACTGTTTCAATAATTTTTGCACCAATTTTGCACATTCTTCAATACCTTCATTTTTTGCAGAAACACTAGGTTGTTTAATCAGAATTTGCAGGTCAGAGATCAAATCATCCATATGTACATCTACATACTTTATGGAATTCATTTCAATCACACAATTTTGTCAAAAGGCTTCATCACAGTAGGTATATCATCTAGCAAATCCATCGAAGTCATATGCAGTCCCAGTCTCTTTTGTACAGATTTTCCTGCAAGTCCATTGATGAATGTAGCTGCCGCTGCAGACTCTAAGGCATTGCGATTTTTAGATAACAATCCTGCAACTAATCCGGACAAGACATCACCAGTTCCGCCAACAGTCATGGCAGGGATTTTTTTCTCATAGAGATAAGTAGTCGAACCATTCGAAATCACATCAGTAGCGCCCTTCAGTAAAACAGTAATCCCATATTCCTGAGCATTTTTTTCTACAATTTTGATTCTTTCATTAATTGAGTCAGAAGGAGACACTCCAAATAATCGCTTGAATTCTCCAGCATGAGGAGTAACTACCACATTTTTGTTTGCTAAGAGAGGTAAAACTTCAGGAATCAAAGCACTTGCATCTAAAGATAATCTAACATCTCGATCTAAGAGAGATTTTACAAGATGTAACAAAGAATTTCTCTCTTGTATTGCAAGACCCATGCCAATGGTTGCAGAATGCAGATTTCGTGGGAGAGCACCTACAAGCTTGTTTACAGCACCTCGAGTCAATTTTTGATCAACTAGTGGAATTACTATAAGATTCGGCGAAATTGCACGAGTTGATGCTACATTAATTTTTGGGATAGAAGTGTAAACTAGATCAGTTCCGCATCTTAATGCCGCAATTGAGGACAATATTGGGGCACCATGATAGATGTAACTTCCGCCAACAATCAAAACAATTCCGTTATCGCCCTTCCGGGATTTGGATTTTCGTGGAGGAATGAATTTCTTTACAGTTGAAACAGATAGATTTTTTCGAACCAATACAACATACTCTTGAAAATAGTGGAATAAATCTTGTATTGAAGGGATTAGAGCAGATCAGGATTGTTTTTTTCGTGGTTTTTTTGTGGTTTTAGATTTTTCAGAGGATTTTTTGGAGTCTCTCTCAAAAAATGCCTTTCGAGCATAACAAAGATAGGTGGTATGGCCAATCCCTTGAAAAGAATGACGAGTTTTTCCCTCTCTAGCTTCAATTGTACGCAAAATATGTTCAGTGGATTCTATATCAGTAAATTCATTCTCAACTAGAGCCATAGTTAATTTTTCTAGTTGATTCATAGTAGGGCAAATAGCAAAAACAGAGCCACTTCCTTTGAGCATCTGTCGCACTTGAGGCACAACAGTCCAAGGATCACCCAAATCTATCAACGCCACATCCATATCTTTTAGTGGCATCTTCTTAGCAGTCTTGAGATCCAAGTTATGCTGAGTCACATATTTAGAAACACCTGCTTTTTTGATATTTTTTTCTGCAATATTCATAAACTTTTCATCAACATCAAAGGTGTATACATGACCACGTGATTTCACAATACTAGCTACAAAAGAAGTGAGAGAGCCACTACCAGTTCCAATCTCTAGAATTTTTTGGCCACTTTCAATTCCGGCTCTTGCAACAATATAACCAAGATCTTTTGGATAAACAATCTGAGTACCATGTTGAATCTTCATCACATAGTCATACATTGTAGGTTTGAGAAGATAGACATACTTGTCCTTGTTTGTAATCAACTTAGAGCCATATTCTTTTCCAATTGCATCAGAATGTTTCAGTACTCCAATATGAGTATGAAGTGACTCTTTTTTTGAGATCTTTACTAACCATTTTTTTGAATTGTTAAAGTAAAATAGAACAGAAGAATTTTGTTTTATTTTGTTCATGTATGTTTCTCAAAAATTTTAGATAAGAATCTACTGATAGACGTTAAAGGGTTTATCGAAAAAGAGTAAAAATACGTTCCTATTGCTTTTTGTGTCTTATTTTTTGTCTTTCTTTTTTCATGAGCCCTGTACTGTATATTTAGACTCTTTTCTTCGATAAATTTTAAACTACAAATTGAGCATTAGAACGTATGTAATTTTTCATTAAATTATACTTTAATTTTGATGTTAATTGGAATTAGAACTAACGTCACCATAATCTAAATTCCAAATAAAGAAAAACGTTAATCAAAATCCCAATCCATGATTCTTCTTTTCTTGAAATAGTCTATGATTCTCTGAGACAGAGTTCTCTGACCATATCGTTCTTGGATTCTTGTAACATCCCTTTGATGTAGACTATTTTTTCTTTTTCCCAGATTAAAACTTGGATACATAATTGATTCTTTTTCCATCGTATCATGACGTAGGCCCAAAGAATGACCAAACTCATGAATCAATACCGGTACCAGTGGAGGATTTCCGATGGTTTGGTATTTTGATGATGTCACCCAATTCCATTCATCATTGATCTCACAATCACAAGAAACATTTCCCTGCCCTGGAAAATAAGCTTGAGCAAGGATTCCAGGACCTGTGAAATTTTCAAGTGGTTCAAACGACACTTCAAAATCGACTGAAGGGTTTGGATTTCTTTCTCTTCTAAATCGCACCTTATTGATTCGCAATTGCCATGTACGTAATGCAACAGTTACTGCTCTGTGCTGTAGTCTTTCTTTTGCAATGTCATTTGTAAAGCTGTTCAGTCGGTATGATATTTCCCCATCAGGTCAGTTGTAAGGATACTCGTTTATTCCTTGTAT
>JAOTUX010000147.1 GCA_029863665.1 Candidatus Nitrosopumilus sp. | reverse complement strand
AATAAATGGAATAAATTTCCAAACATATCTATGGGAAAATACACTCTTCCTGAAATGCCATATGCTTATGATGCATTAGAACCTCACATTGACGCAAGAACAATGGAGATTCATCACACAAAACATCATCAAACATACACTGACAAATTAAATGCAGCCCTTGAAACATGTTCATCTGAGATTCAAGAAAAAGATATCATTGACATTTTGTCTGATATTAAATCAATCCCTGAAGACAAAAGAGGTGCAATTAATTTCAATGGTGGTGGTTATGATAACCATAGGCTATTTTGGAACAATATGAAACCAAATGGAGGTGGAGAACCTGGAGGATCTATTGCTGATGCAATCAAAGATTCCTTTGGAAGCTTCTCTGACTTCAAAGAGAAATTTTCATCCACTACAGCAGTAATTCAAGGCAGTGGTTGGGGATGGTTAGTATACAATCCTTCTTCAGGAAAGGTTGAATACAAATCAATGCCAAATCAAACCAGTCCTAGAACCGAAGGATTAGTGCCATTATTAGGCTGTGATGTTTGGGAACATGCATACTATCTTAACTACCAAAACAAACGACCTGCTTACATTACTGCATGGTGGAATGTAGTTAATTGGGATGAAGTAGAAGATAGATTCTCAAAAGCAAAATAAAGTTCTTATCTTTATTTTTTTATTCATCATTTCAATTTTTTTGTTTCCTACATTCCTATCTGTGAATGAATTTATAACCATCTGAGAAATCTTTGTTGTAAATGAGTGAAGAACAGGCACAGCAATTAATGCAACAAATGCAAATGCTTGAAACATATTTTTCTGATTTATCTCAAAGAGAAGGAACTTTTCTGAATGTGTTAAGAGAAGCAACCGCCGCAATTGAATCAATCCAATCTCTTAGTCAGAAATCTGAATCTGAAACTCTTGTTCCAATTGGAATGGGAACATATGTTCCTACAAAGATTTCTAGTAGTAACAAAATTATTCTAAATATAGGTGCCGGAGTTGCGTTGGAAAAAGATTTCCCTTCTGCAATAAACTATCTTGAAGCACGAATTAAAGAAATTGAGATTGCTTTACAGGATAATGCTGCTAAAAAACAAAATGCTGCAGCACAGTTAGAACAAGGAAAAGCACAAATCAATCAGTTAATGCAAGCTGCATCTCAACCAAGTTCAGGATAAAACATGTTTGACAAACTTCGTAGTGCGTTTTCTAATGCAGCGAAAAGCTTTGGTGAAAAAGAACTAAATGAAAAAGATATTGAAAATATTCTCTTTGAGTTGGAAATATCTCTATTAGAATCTGATGTAGCTGGTGAAGTAATTGATGCGATCAAATCTGATCTAAAAGAAAAATTAATTGGTTCTAAAGTTGACAAGAATCAAATTGAAAAATTTGTTAAAGATAGCTTGATTTCAAGTATCTCTGCTTTATTTGATGTTGCAGGACAAATTGATCTCTTTGAAAAAATTAATGAAAAAAAGAAACAAGAGCAGCCTTTTTTAATTTTGTTTGTTGGAATTAATGGCACTGGTAAAACCACTTCTTTAGTTAAAGTTGCCCATATGTTACAACAAGCAAAATATTCTGTTGTTGTTGCAGCAGCAGATACTTTTAGAGCTGGTGCAATTGAGCAATTGCGAGGACACACTAATCGTCTTAATCTGAAACTTGTTGCCCAAAATTATAATTCAGATCCTGCCGCAGTTGCTAGAGATGCAGTTTTGTATGCAAAATCTCACAAAACTGATTGTGTTTTAATTGATACTGCAGGAAGAATGCAAACAAGTAAAAACTTGATGGAACAAATTGCTAAAATCACCAAAGTTGTAAAACCTGACATGAAAATTTTTGTAGGTGATTCTTTAGCTGGAAATGATACTGTAAACCAAGCACGCGAATTCTTTGAACACGTGAAATTTGATGGCTCGATTTTGACAAAAAGTGATGCTGATGCAAGAGGTGGCGCTGCTTTGTCAATTGTAAAGGTTACTTCCACACCAGTTCTTTATGTGGGAATTGGACAAGAATATTCTGATCTAAAACCATTTGACAAGGAAACATTTCTAGAAACTGTTTTTGGATCATTAAATGATGTTGAAATTAAGAAAACTCCAGAACCAACTCCAGAACCAACTCCAGAACCAACTCCAGAACCAACTCCAGAACCAACTCCAGAACCAACTCCAGAACCAACTCCAGAACCAACTCCAGAACCAACTCCAGAACCAACTCCAGAATTATCTTCCGATGATCCGTTTGAAGGAATTAATGATGCTGATATTGCAACTTATTCTGATTTGTTTGATATACCTCCACCTGAAAATGATCACGATGCTACAAAATTAGGAAATAAAATCCGTGAATGGATTAAGCATGGTAGAATCGAACCTGGTCAGACAAAAGTAGAAGAAAAAGTTGATGATGAAACTATAGATATTGACGATGATGATTTCCAAAAACATGATAAAGAAGAAAAGCCTAAAAAGAAACGAGGTTTGTTTGGGTTCTTTAAGAAATGAAACTAAAAACAAAAGATTTACTCACTTTAGCGGAATTAACTCCTAAGGAATTCTTAGGTCTAATTGATTATTCAATTAAACTAAAAAAGGAATTTAAAAAAAATGGAAACAAACCCATATTAAAAAATAAAACATTAACAATGATTTTCCAAAAACCTTCTACGCGAACACGTGTGAGTTTTGAAATTGGAATGTATCAATTAGGAGGTCATGCAATTAATTTAACATCTAATGATACCCAGTTATCGCGAGGTGAGTCTATCGAGGATACGGCAAAAACACTGTCACGATACACTAATTGTATAATGGCACGTGTCTATGATCATCAATTACTAAATAAATTATCTAAACATGCAAGTGTACCTGTAATTAATGGATTATCTGATTCTTTTCATCCATGTCAGATTTTAGCAGATTTTATGACAATTAAAGAAAATAAAAGAAAACTAAAAGGACTAAAAATTGCTTGGATAGGAGATGGAAACAATGTGTGCAATTCTATGATTTACGGTGCTGCATTATCCGGAATTGATATGTCTATTGCAACTCCTAAAGGATATGAACCAAACAAGACTGTTGTTAAAGAATCTCTGAAATTAACTAACATTGAACTAACTACTGATCCATTTGTTGCTACAAAAAATGCTGATATTGTTGTAACTGATACATATTCGTCTATTCATAATAACAATCCAAAAAGAATTAAAAAATTCCTTCCAAAATATCAAGTTAATTCCAAATTGATGTGTACTGCAAAGGAAAATGCGATCTTTATGCATTGCCTTCCTGCTAAACGAGAACAAGAAGTGACATCATCTATAATAGATGGTCATCAATCAGTTGTTTGGGATGAAGCAGAAAATCGTCTTCATACTCAAAAGGCTTTACTTGCTGCTCTAATTCGCGCTTAACGTATATAAGAGCAGATTCAAACTCGACTTCTATAGATGGCCTATTCAAAAATTTTAAGAAGACTTAGGGAAGAAAAGACCAATTATAAAAAACGTGGAACCATGTTAATGGGTAAACGTGATTTCATCACTGTGAATATAACTAATGAAAATACCCAAGTTCAAATTCTTAAACCTGGTATGACTGGTGACAAGGTTGTAGCTTCTGCACATTCTAGATATCTCCTTGAAAAAGGATGGAAGGGTTCTAGAAAGAGTGTACCTGCAGCATATCTGACTGGTTATTTGGCAGGTAAGAAAGCACTAGGTCAGGGTGCAAAGGATGCTATTCTTTATACTGGAACTAGAAAATATACACAAAGAATGGCAGCTGCTCTAAAAGGAGTAATTGATGCTGGTGTTCAAGTACCAGCTAATGAAGAAACATTTCCATCTGATGATAGAATAAACGGAGAACATCTTACTGTTAAAAATGAGGTTTCAAAAATAAAATCTACTATTGATACTGAGGTTAAATAAAAATGAGTCAAGCAACACAATCTAAAGGACCACAGGGAAGAGGTACTCCTGTATATGGACGAGGTCCACCAGGAGGACAAAAAGGAGGTAATGATCGTCCTAGAAGACCTAGAAGAGAACCTGAAGAAGAGGTTTGGGTTCCAAAAACTATCTTAGGACAAAAAGTTGCGTCTGGGGAAATTTCTTCCCTTGAA
>JAOTUX010000146.1 GCA_029863665.1 Candidatus Nitrosopumilus sp. | reverse complement strand
GAGCGAGGTCTCAAAGCAAGTCTTGTGGGACAGGTTCTCATAGAAGAATACATCGGACACTGGAAACAAATCGAATATGAGGTAATGCAAGACTATGACGGAAATAATGTCATAGTTTGTAACATGGAAAATGTCCTTTCAATGAAAGTTCATACTGGTGATAACATTGTAGTTGCGCCATCTCAAACAATTGATAACCATGAATATCATATGTTACGTTCTGCTGCATTACGTGCAACTAAACATGTTGGAATTGTTGGTGAATGCAATATTCAATACGCACTTGCACCTGATTCTGATAGGTATGTTGCAATTGAAATAAATCCTAGACTTTCACGTTCTTCAGCTCTTGCAAGTAAAGCAACTGGATATCCGTTAGCATACATGTCTGCAAAAATTGGATTGGGATATAATTTATCAGAACTAGTCAATAGGATTACAAAGAACACTACTGCATGTTTTGAGCCTTCACTTGATTATATTGTATGTAAACATCCAAGATGGGATTTTGAAAAATTTGAACTTGTCAATCGAAGACTTGGACCTACAATGAAATCTGTGGGTGAAGTAATGGCAATAGGTAGAACCTTTGAAGAATCTTTTCAAAAAGCAATTAGAATGCTTGACATTGGAAATGATGGACTAGTTTTAAACCGCGCAAATGGAAAAACATACAACGAAGAAGAAATTGAAAATATATTGTCTCATCCTAATGATCATATATTATATCATGTGGCAATTGCACTAAAAATGGGTATTTCAGTTGAGAGAATTTACAAACTATCTGCAATTGATCCTTGGTTTATTGAAAAGATAAAAAATATTGTAAATGTTGAATTAAAACTAAAAGAATCTGATCTTGATACCTCTCTTCTTTGGGAGGCAAAAAAAATGGGATTTGCAGATAAGCAGATTGCACGTGCCACAGAGAAAACCCCTGATCAAGTGCGTGATTTACGCAAGAAATTAGGTGTTTTACCTTCTGTAAAACAAATTGATACACTTGCAGCTGAATGGCCTGCAGTTACCAATTATCTCTATTTCACATATGGCGGCAGTTCTAATGACGTTAAGATACCTTCAGAAGAAAAAGGAGTTATTGTTCTTGGTGCTGGACCATACAGGATTGGAAGCAGTGTGGAGTTTGATTGGGGCACTGTCAATATGGTTTGGGGTCTGCAAGAAAACGGCGAGAAAAATGTTTCTGTAGTAAACTGTAATCCTGAAACCGTTTCTACTGATTATGATATTTGTACTAGATTATACTTTGAAGAGCTAACTCAGGAAAGAATTCTAGATATTACCGAGTTTGAAAATCCTAAAGGCATTATTACTTGTGTGGGTGGACAGACTGCAAACAATCTCACTCCTGGTCTTGCGCAACATGGAGTTACAATTTTGGGTACTAGTGCACATGATGTTGATAGAGCCGAAGACCGCTCAAAGTTTAGTGCTGAGCTTGACAAGCTTCACATACAACAACCACTTTGGCAAGCATTTTCAAATCTCAATGAAGCTAAAACTTTTGCAGAAGATGTTGGCTTTCCA
This sequence comes from Candidatus Nitrosopumilus sp., assembly GCA_029863665.1. GTDB lineage: Archaea > Thermoproteota > Nitrososphaeria > Nitrososphaerales > Nitrosopumilaceae > Nitrosopumilus. The sequence goes on along the minus strand of JAOTUX010000146.1, from coordinate 2,604 downwards.
GTAATTGTACGACCATCTTATGTTTTATCCGGAGCTGCAATGAAAGTTGTTTGGTCTCAAGAAGAACTAAAAACATATGTAAAAGAGGCCACAGATGTTTCCCCTGATCATCCAGTTGTCATATCCAAATTTATGTTGAATTCTCTTGAAGTTGATGTTGATGGAATAAGTAATGGTAAAGAAGTTGTAATTGGTGCAATAGTTGAACACATTGACAGTGCTGGTGTTCATTCTGGTGATGCTATGATGTGCATTCCGCCATGGCGTTTGAGTAATAAAATCATAGAGACTATTAACGAGTATACAAAAAAGATTGCACTTACATTTAATGTAAAAGGTCCCTTTAACTTGCAATTTTTGGTTCATGACGATCATGTCTATGTGATTGAGCTAAATATTCGAGCATCTCGTTCTATGCCTTTTGTCTCAAAACTTGTCAAGACAAATTTAATTTCGCTTGCATCTAAGGCTATTTTGAATAAACCTTTGCCTAAGATACCTGAAAACAAGTGGCAAAAAATTCAAAACTATGGAATCAAAGTCCCACAATTTTCATTTATGCAACTAGATGGTGCTGATATTGCATTAGGTGTTGAAATGCAATCTACTGGAGAAGCTGCTTGCTTTGGGAATAGTTTCTATGATGCCTTATCAAAGGGATTAACGTCTGTTGGATACAACCTGCCTGACAAAGGAACTGCTCTTGTAACTGTTGGAGGTGCACAAAACAAAGAAAAACTAATTGCGACAATTGCAAAACTAAAACATCTTGGATTCAAAATTTTGGCGACTGAGCATACTGCAGAATTCTTTGAAGAAAAAATTGGAGAAGTGGAAATTGTTCACAAAATTTCAGAACCTGAAAGAAAACCAAACATTGCTGATCTTCTATATGAGCGAAAAATTGATTTTATCATAAATATTCCAAGTACTTCCACACTGGAAAAATATGTTGGAATGTTAGATGATGAATATCAAATTAGAAGAAAATCTTTGGAATTGGGTATTCCTGTATTGACTACTATTGAGTTGGCAGATTCTTTTGTAAAGACATTGGAATGGCTTAAAGACAATCAAACCACCAAAGAACCAATTGAACCTTATGATAAATATGAATAATTATTTGTCTGTTGGAATTATTTTTACATGTCAATTTGAAATGTTTGGACAATCTAGAATAGAATGATTTCAAAGATTTGATTAAATATGTATGATCTGTAATGTTTATGATGAGAAAATCCCTTTACATGAACATTCTAGTTCCACTTGATGGATCGAAACATTCTGAGAAAGTACTTTTGCATGCTTGTGACATGGCAAAAAATTATCGTTCTCGTTTGATACTTTTGTATGTCGTTGAGAAATCAATTCCAATTAATCTGTTAGATAGGAAAGAGTATCTTAAAATTTTAAGAGAATTTGGAAATAAAGTTTTGATCAAAGGAAAAAAAATTACTACTCAAAGAGGCATTGATTCAAAAATCATCATTAAAGAAGGTAATATTGCAAGCGAGGTTGTCAAGCTTGCAAAAAAAGAACAATGTAATCTGATTATTGTGGGAAGTAAAGGGATTGGTGCAACCGCAAGATTCTTTCTTGGCAGCGTGTCAAGTAAACTTGCAAACAATTCTCCTTGCTCCATTTTAATTGTAAAATAACCCTTAGATGGTTTCTATCCAGAAAATAAAATTATAGAAAAAATTAATGTGTAATACAAACAATACTTTCTCAAAATAATTTTGATTAATACTATATCTGGATTGTACTGAATATGGTATTCTCTGAATAGCTAAATTACATGATCAATCATTGATTCATTACCAATAATTGTTCCATCTAATGTGACAATTTTTGCAGTGGATATTGTTTTAATTTTATCTATAATTGGTGAAATTGATTTTTTATGTTTTTTTCTATGCGTTGCGTAAAAATATCTGTTAAATGAAGGAATTATTGTTATTTCTATCTCTCCTGATTTGTTTGGAAAAATATTTTCCTTGTCTGTTATAATTGAGACCCATACTCTTTGTTCATTAATTATTGAATCCTCGTGAAAAAATATTGGATGTAGATGACCCATGATGATTCTATTTACATGTGAGAAATTCTCTGATGGCATTGTATGCCCATGTGTCAACAAAATATTTTCTTCAACCATTCCTGTTGAACTAATCATGGTAATATTGTCTGGAACTAATCTCTGAATATTTGCATCATGATTTCCAGGAACTAATATTACCTCACATTTTTTTCTAATCTCTTCAAAAAACATTGGGACTTCTTCCCATTCATTCCTTGAAATCGCCTTAATGCTTGATTTGACATCCCCCAGTAAAATCACTGAATCTGGATTTACTGTGTCTATAATTTCTGATAGTTCTTGAATTGTTTCATTTATTGTAGAATTTTTCCCTATGAAAATCTCATTTGATGCCATGTTATTTTCAAATCATATGTGGATGTCAGTAACAATTAGGTTTTTTTTACTACCTTCTAGAATCAATGCTGGCTTTGATGGGGTTATTCTGGTTTGAAGCATCAAGGTTATACTGCAGATATGTGATTAAATCCTTGTGAACAAAGACTTTGATAGGATTGAAACCC
>JAOTUX010000145.1 GCA_029863665.1 Candidatus Nitrosopumilus sp. | reverse complement strand
AAAAAATCATCAATGCCAATTGTTGGAGGAGAAACAGCAATAATGCCAGATGTGATCGAGGGTAAAGGATTTGCTTTTGATTTGGCAGGAATGGTAGTTGGATTAGTTGAGAAAAAAGAAATGGTTCTCGGAAATAAAATAAAACCAGGAGATGTAATTATCGGTGCAAACAGTACAGGTATTCATTCAAACGGATACTCATTGGCAAGAAAGGCACTTTTAACAAAATATACTGTCAAAGACAAAGTCAAAGGAGTAGGAACAATAGGAGAAGCATTGTTAAAACCCACTGAGATATACACAAATCCAGTTCTTGAGATTAATCAAAAATGTAAAGTTAATGGTTTTGCACACATAACGGGTGGGGCATTTACCAAGTTATTACGCCTCAAAAAAATAGGTTATGAAATAAACGCCTTACCAAAAATACCACCAATTATGAGACTAGTAGAAGAGCAAGGAATAAAATCAGAAGAGATGTATAAGACATTCAATATGGGAGTAGGATTTTGTGTGATTGCTCCAAAGGATCAAGCAGATAAAATCAAAAAAATATTCAAAAAACACAAGATCACAAGTCAGGAGATAGGACAGATCATTTCCAAGAAAGGTGTTTTTGTAAATTCCATAAAAATCGCTTAATTTACCAGTGACAAAATAATTTTTAGTATAATATCACCTTATATGACAGATTTTTCAAGTGTTATGAGGGAACATGGCTGCAGAAGCACATTTTATTGAGACAATTATCGGAGTAGGAATTCTACTTTTTGCAGCTAAACTAATGGCAGAACTTTTCCTCAGACTAAAGCTGCCAATCGTTTTGGGAGAGCTTTTGGCAGGAATGATTGTAGGGCCATTTGCACTTGGAGGATTTTTTGTTGTAGATGGAAAACAATTACTGCAGATAAATGATGAAATTAGAATACTGGGAGAGATGGGAGCAATCGTAATTTTGTTTATGGCAGGACTAGAGATGACTCCAAAAGAATTTCTCAAAGGAGGAAAGGCATCATTTACGGTTGGAACTCTAGGAGTAGTGATTCCATTTTTTGCAGGTCTTGTAATTTTTCAGATGTTTGGATTTGATGCATTACAATCTATGCTCATTGCAACGGCACTTACGGCAACAAGTATTGCAATTTCAATTCAGGTCCTAAGTGAATTTGGCAAAATTAAAACTCCCGAAGCCAGACTAATCATAGGGGCAGCAGTAGTTGATGATATTTTAGCAATTGCAGTATTATCAGTAGTATCATCTATTGCAGGATCAGAAGGTGGAGTAGATAGCATAGATATCACTCAAATTACAATTACGATTTTACAGGTATTAGGATTCTTTGCAATAATGCTAGTTGTTGCAGTAATTATAATTCCAAAAATAATTACTCCAAGACTGTGGAAGGCAAAAGGAAGTGTAGAGGGAATAGCAACTGCATCGTTTTTTGGTGCGGCAGCTCTTGCAGGATCTATAGGGTTATCCCCCATTGTAGGGGCATTTGCAGTAGGAATGGCACTATCAACTACCAAAGTATTTGAAAAAGTAGAAAACTATATTGGAAAAATAGGTTTGATTTTTGCTCCGTTATTTTTTGCAATTATTGGTGCACAGGTAGACCTCAGAGCAGTGGATTTGAATGTCTTAATGCTAAGCGGAGTGGTTATTGCAGTTGCAATTGTAACAAAGTTGTTTGGATGTGGTTTACCAGCAATGCTGTTTTTGAAAAATAAGGCACAGGGCATGAGAGTAGGAATCGGGATGATTTCAAGAGGAGAGGTAGGACTAATCGTAGCAGGGGTAGGAGTTACAGCAGGAATTCTTACTTCAGAAGTATATTCTACGATTGTGATCATGGTAGCAGTAACAACTATTATCACACCAATTTGGTTGAAAATGGAATACAGAAAAGAGCAGAAAAATGATGACAGTGCATCAGAGCAAAGCATAGAGCAAAAACCAGAATAAATTCTTAAATTTTAAATTATACATAAAATTCTTCATCAGAATACATGTCAATAAAAATAACCAAACTCGCTCTGAATGTATCTATGCTAGTAAAAATTAAAAAATTCAGAAAGAATTAAAAAATTTCGAATAAAATATTACAAAAAACCATCATTTAAGAAAAAGCAGAGAGATGAAGATAATACCTAAACATACTAAGTTATTTAATGAGTTTATGTTTAGATCAATATGAGTATTCATGATAAATCTAGATTCAGTTTTTTCTAAGGCATGTAGTGAAATTACTCAAAATATTCTAACAATTAATGAACCTAATAAAAAACAGGTAACAGAAGAAATCAAAAAGATATGTGCCAAGTATACACTAGAAAGAATGCCCAAAAATTATGAGATCTTATCAGTAGCAAAAAAATCTGAATTTAACAAATTAAGAAAAATTTTATTAAAAAAACCAACTAAAACAGCATCAGGAGTAGCAGTAATAGCATTAATGCCAAAACCATATGCGTGTCCACATGGCAGATGCACATATTGTCCAGGCGGAATTGAATTTAATTCTCCAAATAGTTACACAGGAAAAGAACCATCCACACTTAATGCAATTGAAAATGCATATGATCCAAAATTGCAAATCACGTCAAAGATTGACAAATTGATTGCATTTGGACATGACCCATCAAAAATGGAAATTGTGATTGTAGGAGGTACTTTTCTTTTTATGCCAAAAGATTATCAAGAAAATTTTATCAAATCATGTTATGACGCTCTAAATGGAATAGATTCAGAAAACTTGAAAGAATCTAAATCAAATAACGAGCATGCAAAGATAAGAAATGTAGGATTTACAATTGAAACAAAGCCAGATTATTGTAAAAAAGAACACATAGATTTAATGCTAAACTATGGAATTACAAGAATAGAGATTGGAGTTCAATCATTACAAGAAAGAGTATACAAAATAGTGAATAGAGGCCATAACTATAATGACGTAACAGAGTCATTTCAAGTTTCAAAAGATGCAGGTTACAAAATTGTAGCACATATGATGCCTGGATTACCTACAATGACTCCAAAAGAAGACATTACAGATTTTAAAAAACTATTTTCAGATTCCCAGTTACGTCCAGACATGCTAAAAATATACCCATCACTAGTAATTGAAAATACTCCACTTTATGAAGAATACAAACAGGGACAATATTCCCCATATTCAGAGGAGGAAATGATCAAAGTGTTAACAGAAGTAAAAAAGAACATTCCAAAATGGGTAAGAATTATGCGAGTACAAAGAGAAATATCTTCAAAAGAGATTATTGCAGGACCCAAATCAGGCAACCTAAGACAAATTGTACATCAAAATCTGGCAAAGCAGGGATTTGCATGTAAATGCATTAGATGCAGAGAGGCAGGACTATCTAATAAAAAATCAGAGGATAAAGATGTGAAACTAAACAGAATAGATTATGACTCATCAGGAGGAAAAGAAGTATTCTTGTCATATGAAGACAAAAATGAGTCCATTTACGGGTTTTTGAGATTGAGAAAACCCAGTACAGAGGCTCATAGAGATGAAATTAGCCAAGACACTTGTATTGTAAGGGAAATTCATGTCTATGGGAAACTATTGAAGATCGGAGAAAAAGAAGAGAATGAAATACAGCATTCAGGATTGGGGAAAAATTTGATGAGAGAGGCAGAAAAAATTTCAAAAGAAGAATTTGATGCAAAGAGACTTTTGGTAATTAGTGCAGTAGGTACAAGAGAATACTATCAAAAATTAGGGTATTCGTTATATGGGCCATACATGTCCAAAACATTGAACTAGTGAAAAGACATGCCAGATGAAATTATTGGAAAAGGAACGTGGATAGATAAATTAGCATCAGAGTTACTAGAACGTGAAAAAGATCTTGGAAGGAGTTTAGATGTTCTAAGAGTAGAAAGTGGTCTTGGTGCATCAGGAGTCCCACACATAGGAAGTTTAGGAGATGCCGTTAGAGCATATGGAGTCAAACTAGCATTGGAGAATTTTGGTTACAACTCAGAACTGATTGCTTATTCAGATGATCTTGACGGATTAAGAAAAATTCCAGATGGATTTCCAGATTCGCTAGAAGAACACTTGGCAAAACCAGTATCATTAATTCCTGATCCTTATGGATGTCATGAATCATATGGAATGCACATGAGCAGTAT
>JAOTUX010000144.1 GCA_029863665.1 Candidatus Nitrosopumilus sp. | reverse complement strand
AGTGAGCGAGATACAGCGCCTGTCGCTCCACGTGATGCGATACTTCGAATATATGTTCCAGAATCAGTGGATTCGCTCATTCTAACTCTATCACCCAATATGGCCCCACCAGTAACATGACTGGTAGGATCAACTGCCAAAACAGCAGGTTTTGTACCTAATTTTTTCATGGCAACTGCAGTCTTGTTAATCAGTGAGCTCTTTCCAGCACCAGCAGGTCCCGTAATACCTATGACAATAGAATTACCAGTCTCCTTGAAGATTTTCTTTAAGAGTTTTTTTGCTTCGTTTTGATCGTTTTCTACTATAGTTATAGCCTTTGCAATTGCACCACGTTTACTTTTCTTTAAGTCATCAAGTAAGTCCAATACAAAATATGGTTTCACAGGTGCAATTAAATCTTGTATTCAATCTAGGATCTAGAATAAATCACATTTGGTGCAGGTTCACCTAAGGGATGAATTTCAGTTTTCATCTGAACATGTCCAAATTCGGAATGAACAACTTCCAAGACTATAGGGTGAATTGGCCAGCCATATTTTGGAGGATTTGGAAATGGGACAATTTCAATAAACTCTGAGCCAGAAAATGTTTTTTGAAAAGATTCATCCATTCCAAGAATTTCCATAACAACAGAATCAGTTTTGCCTGATTTGTCAAAATATGAAATCTCAACATGTCCGGTATCATAGTATACAGCATCTACCTGCAATGTTTGACGGAGAATATCTTTGTCATCAGTTCCGCCACCAGTAATGAAGACTAGTGCCAGAATTGTAATTATTCCAAGCGCAATAGGAGCCCCAAGTTTTCTAGCCATCTTGGAATTCTTTTCTCATCCTTCTAAGGAATTTAGAATTTATTCTTATTCTTTCAAGAGTTTGAGCTTGAGTACGTTCTGTGCCAGGAGTTGGATTTTTTTTGAAGAATTGTTTTATTTCTTTTTCCATAGAATCGTCAGCCACTGAAGAAATACTAGCTACAATTCTATTAAACAAAGGGTTTCCATGTCCAACTTTTTTGTTTATTTTCTTCCAGTTTTTCTTTAGCCAAGGCCATAAGACTTTGTCACCATAGGGATTTGCAGCAACTTTCATGATAGGTAATTGCATGTTTTGAGAGCGAACCTCTGGGTTTTGAGAAAAGTCAAGGGATTTGAGAAGGAGTTTTTTATCTTTAAACCCACACATAGCACCTAGGAAACGAAGTTTTTCTTCCATGGTTTTAGCATTTTTGTATAATTTTGTTAGTTCAGCATGAGTTTTTATGTTTCCATTCCATGCTGCAATAAAGCATATTGGCTCTATCAAATCTGGAGACAAGGAATTTGGGGATTTCAAAAATTTGGAATATTTTTTTAGTGCTTCTTCTGTAACTTCATCGTCATTCATTTTTCCCAAAGCAGAAATTACAAATGCACGAAGCAACGCATCAGTGTGTTTATCTGATTTTTTAGGTTCCCATCCAAGAGTAAATAATATTTTTTTAAAGTAATTTACAGCATAGTCACGTATTTCTTCTGAGAATTTTTCACCAAATGCACGGAAATACAAAGAAGCTAAATTATGTGCAACATTTACTGATGCAAGATAACTATCCTCATCAAAATATGCATCAGAGAAATCAAGATAATTTCTTACCTGTTCATTTCCAGAAACACATAGTGAAAATAGATCATTCTGAATTGCCCATCTATCAATAGCAGGAATACGTTTTTCGTCCACTAACATCTTTAAATCAAGTAGGATTCCTTCATCATATTTCACGCGATAAAATCCATAGCGTCCATAGTTAGCAACAAAACCAATTGTGTTTTTTGGTAGTTTTATCGTTGTTGATTTTCTAGAAAACAGCATCCTAGAGATTTCTTTATTCAGTCCAATAGAGACAGGGATAGACCACAGGCCATTAGAGAATTTTTTGTCTGATTCCAGCAAGTATTTCTTTTGTTTGAGTTTCAAGATGTTATCATCTTGATTAATCTCAACTAATGGAAACCCGGACTGTCTAAGCCAGGTATTTACCATAGAAGTAACAGGCATGTTAGATGCTTTTCCAATTGCATTCCACAGATCTTGTCCTTTAGCATTTTTGTATTTGAAATCAACAAGATATTTTCTGAGGCCTTTCTGAAAATTTGGTTCACCTACATAGTGCTCAAGCATCCGCAATACACATCCACCCTTATCATAGGAAATTGCATCAAAAATTTCTCTAATTTCTGCAGGGGAATTTACATTAACATCTATTGGATGCGTTGTTTTTAGAGAATCAAGACCCATAGCAACATTCATGGCATCCTCAACAAATTGATTCCACAAATCCCATTCAGGATAAAATTTATCAACAAACTTTGTGGCCATAAATGTTGCAAAACTCTCATTTAACCACAGATCATTCCACCACTTCATAGTAACTAGATTTCCAAACCATTGATGTGCAATCTCATGGGAAATTACTTCAGCAATGAATTGTTTAGTTCTAGTAGAAGAGGTTTTAGGATCATAAAGTAAGATAGTCTCTCTGAAAGTTATCGCACCCCAGTTCTCCATTGCTCCAGCAGCAAAGTCCGGAACTGCAATCAGATCAAGTTTTGGTAATGGGTATTTTATTCCAAAATATTTCTCATAGGATACAAGGAGTTTTTTCCCTAATTCTAATGAAAATCGCCCTTTGGATTTATTTCCTTTAGTAGTTACAACACGAATCTGAACTTTGCCAATTTTTCCAGAAAGATATTCAAATTCTCCAACACCAAGATAAATCAAATATGTTGAAACAATAGGAGTCTTTTCAAATTTGTAAAGAGTTTTGCCTCCGAGTTTTTTCTTCGATTTAACTGGCATGTTTGAGATGGCAGTAAATTTGTTATCAGCAATTATTGAAATTTGAAACGTGGCCTTGGCTTCGGGTTCATCCCAACAAGGAAATGCACGTCTAGCATCTGCAGCTTCAAACTGTGTTGTAGCCAAATATTTTGTAGTATTTCCCTGCTTATACTGACTACGGTAAAATCCCAAAAGCCTATCATTTAGGATTCCTTGAAATTCCAAGTAAATAGTGGCTTTACCTTTGATTTTTTCTCGCAGTCTAATTTGTAATTCCTCTTTTTTTGCATCAGTTCTTGAAATTGAAGAGATGATTTTTTCAGTAGATTTTACATGACATGTTATTATTTTTAGCTCAGCACAATGCATGACTATTGAATTTGTGGATTTTTTACAATCTATAGAAATTGTTTCAGTTCCATGAAAAGTAAATTGTTTTAGATCTGGTTCAAACACAAGTTCATAATCCACAGGAATGACATTCACAATTAACACAATTTTCTAACGCTTTAAGTAGATTTTCTATTCTAAAGATCAGATTTTATGTCCAGGGATCAGATCTTTCATCCCATGAAATTGCATTAATTTCTTGATCATTTAGAGAAATACTATTTTTAACATATGCCAATAAACATTCATCAGAACAATGAGTCACTTCGGAATTTTTCATGAATTTTCCACAGTTTTCACAGTATTGTCCCATATCTCAAATTAATTGATGTGTATTGCATCCAATTACCTCAAAACAAAGACAGTAGAATTTCTTAAAGAAGTAGTTATAATTTTCAAGAATGATAATAAATAGAACAAAATCAACTTTATATGCAGTTCGAACTTTGTAGCAGTATAAATTGGATTCAGACACCATAAAACGCCAAAAACATCCTACTAAAAAGGAGAAAACACGTAGCATTACTTATCGACTTCCTGTAAAATTGATCGAAGAGATAGAAACAGAGGCAATGAATCACAACATATCACACAATGTGATGGCAAAACAAATTTTAGAAAAATATGTCAAATGGGACAGATTTGCAGATAAAATTGGAATAATTCCAGTTCCAAAAAAAATCTTAGATATATTGGGAATTGATATGAGTTCAGATGATATCAATCAAATTATTACCATCATAAAGCCAGTCATCAAAGATACTGTCCTATTCATTAAAGGAAAATATGATTTGAAAAGATGTATTGAGACATTAGAAGATTATATGCGAGCGTCAGGTATGAAATCAGATCACAGAATTGAAGGACCTTTACATCATTTTATTATTCAGCATGAGTTAGGAAGTAATTGGTCAGTGTTTACAGAACAATTATTGAAAGAAATATTTCATGAATTTGTACCAAATTCAGAAA
>JAOTUX010000143.1 GCA_029863665.1 Candidatus Nitrosopumilus sp. | reverse complement strand
GAAGTACATCAAATTATGTTTTACATAAATCTAAAAAACCGGTACTAATTGTAAAGTGATTTCATGGAACTAGAAGAGAAATCAATTGAATATTTAGAATCTTTACTTGCAAAAACACAGGATTCTTTTGAAGGATTATCTGCAAGATGGAATGAGTTACAACCTAGACAAGAATTTAATGTAAAAATTTCTGAGGATTTTCATCTGGGTTTTGTTTTTGGGAAATTAGAAAATGATTTTGTCGGATGGTTTTACACAGAACATGGAAGGTCCATGACGGATCAAGAATACAAGCAATTTTGGAGAAAATGTCGAGAATTAGTCAGATCGCTTCATAAAAAATACGATGTTTTTTATTTTCAAGAATGATTTTAGTATCTGGATTTTTTTACGGTTGCAATTTTCTTTTGTGATCTAGGAGTCTTTGTTTTTGCCTTTTCTTTGTTAACTTTTCCTTCTTTTTTAGTGATTTTTCCACTTCTTCGAGCAGCTCTAGATACACTAGATCTTATTTTTTGTTGATCATTTTGTTTTTCTATTTCTTCATCAGTGAGTTTTTTTCTTACCACATATGTAAAGACAATTTTGCAATAGATAAATCAGATCATTAATTTCAAGTTTGATTATCATATCAAATCTAAAATTATTTTTTAACTTTTGAAATATTAAAATCTAGAAACTGACAAAATATCATTTTTAATATCAATAATAGGGACTTATCTAATATTACCGACTTACAGAAAAATAAGTTGTCTGAACTAAAACGCCACATGGGGCTTTTTCAAGTTACAATGTATGGAGTAGGATTGATTTTAGGTGCAGGAATTTATGTCTTAATTGGAGAAGCAGCAGGTTTTACCGGAAATTCTATGTGGATTTCTTTTAGTCTAGGGGCAATTGTAGCAACATTTGCAGGATTAAGTTATGCAGAACTTACAGCGTTATTTCCAAAAGCAGCCGCAGAATATGTTTTTGTAAAAAATGCATTCAAAAGTGAATTTATCGGATTTATCATTGGGTGGTTAACTGCCATTACATCCATGATTGTTGGTGCAACTGTTGCGCTAGGATTTGGAGGTTATTTTGCACAATTTTTAGATATCCCCATTACCATCGCTGCAATTACACTTCTTGGAATATTATCACTAGTCAGTTTTATTGGAATAAAACAATCTGCTTGGTTGAATACAATTTTTGCATTAGTTACTATTACAGGTCTTGGGATAATCATTTTTTTAGGATTTACAATTGAAAATGCAGAACCGGTAGATTATTTTGAAATGCCAAATGGAATAACAGGTATTACACTTGCATTTGTATTGATATTTTTTGCATTTATTGGATTTGAAGACATGGCTAATGTAGCAGAAGAGGTAAAGAAACCAAAAAAAACACTTCCACGAGCAATAATTTTATCCATATTAATTACAGCGATAATCTACATTCTTGTTTCATTATCTTCAGTACGTGTCCTAGATTGGGAAGATTTGAGTCAATCATCTGCGCCTTTAGCTGATGTTGCTACAAAAGGCTTAGGATTGGAAGGAGGAGTCACCTTATCAGTTATTGCACTTTTTGCTACTGCCAGTACTGTTCTCATTACTCTAGTTGCAGGCGCAAGAATACTATATGGAATGGCAAGAGACGGGTCATTACCATCTGTTTTAGGTAAAATACATTCGAAAACAGGCACCCCATGGATTGCAGTAATTGGAATTTTTGCCACATCTGTTGCATTTGCTTTTGTCGGAAACATTGTAGTTGTTGCAAATATTGTGGTTTTTGCAGTTATCATTACATTTGCAATGATAAATTTATCAGTTATTTTATTACGATATGTAAAACCAGACATAGAAAGAACATTCAAAGTCCCTTTAAACATAGGCAAATTTCCAATACTACCACTTTTTGGATTCGGGGTAACCATTTACATGGCCATACAATTTGAATTAGAAATTATTTTAGTTGGAATTGGGATAATAGTGATCGGTAGTATTTTTTATCTTGTGTATAACAACCGGAGAAAAAATCGAACATGATATCAGAGTTCAATATAATTCCGACTATAATTGGAATTTTATTTATTGTGATTCCTTCAATGTTGTTAGGTAGACTGTGTTCACGTTATGGTCTTTCTGAGATTATTGGTTTTGTTATTGGAGGAGTGATACTAGGTCCTTTTGCTCTCGGAGGAATCATACCATTTTTTGACAAACCAATTGTTCAGCTAGATGATCTAACCACGGGATTGTGGCAGATGTCAGGGATTGTAATATTATTTTCAGCAGGACTTCATTTTACATTCAAAGATCTTCTTAATGCAGGATACAAAGCAGCAATAATAGGAACATTTGGTTTAATCATGCCATTAATTTTAGGATACATAGTTTCTCTAACATTTGGACTTGATTGGATAATTTCAGTGTTAATTGGTGCAACTTTGAGTGCAACTAGTATTGTAATTTCAGTTACATTGTTAGAAGAATTAGGAAAAGAAAAAACTCAAGAGGGGAACATTTTGGTTAATGCCGCAGTGTTAGATGACGTTTTAGGATTAGCTGTTTTATCAACAGTAGTTTCAATAATTACGATAAACTCACTACCAAGTATAGAATCGGTGTTAATCACAACTGCAGAATCACTTGGTTTTTGGGCATTATTATTATTGTGTGCAGTATTCATTCTTCCAAAAATTGTTCATGGTATTGCTCTTGCCAAACCAACATCTCTAGAATTAAGAGGAATCAAGCAAGGAACAGCAATAGGTTCTGCTTTTGGGTTTGCAGCAATAGCATCAATCATCGGTCTTAACCCCATTGTAGGGGCATTTGCAGCGGGGATGGGATTAGCAGGTTCAAAACTTGCAGGACAAGTAAGAGAATTTGTAGGAGAGTTAAAAATTATAGTGGCGCCATTGTTTTTTGCAATAATTGGTGCACATGTAGATCTTCGACAAATCTCAGAAATTAATATAATTTTTATTTTATCAATTTTAGGTGTGGCCATTTTAAGCAAATTATTGGGTTGTGGAATACCTGCGGCAATATTATTAAAAAATAGATCAAGAGGTTTTCGTATAGGTTATGGTATGATTGCAAGGGGAGAAGTGGCTTTTATCACTGCAGGTATTGGAGTAGCAAGTGGAATATTATCGGGTTCTATTTACACAACTTTAGTTTTAGTAATCTTAGTGACAATCATAATCACTCCAATTATTTTAAAAAATTCATTCGAGTCAATTGAGAGCAAATAAACAATATCAGATTATGAAATTTTAATTAAATAAAACACACATTATATCATAAAAACAAACTTAAAATTTTTCTTGCTGTTTTATCAATATCAATACTGGGCTCGGCAGCTATGAAAAGAATGTTTTTCTCAAAGGGTATAGTCATAGTTACAACATTTTTTCTTCTAGCAGCTGCATATTCTACAGGGCCAAGACGTTCATCAAAATCTTGTCGAGTTCTAATTCTCAAGACTGCCTCAACAAACATCTTTTTCCTCTCCGTATCATCTTTTAGTGGAGACACACCAGGTTTAAAATCTCCAAGAATCAGATTTCCCATATAGTCTAAAAATCCGGCAAATCGGATTTCAGGTAATTCTAATATGGATTGACATTTTTGTTGTTCTATTTTGTTTTCTGAGGACATAAGATCACGAATTAATTTAGTTATCTTTCTGAGAATCAAGTACTGAATGAACAGTATCAACAATTTTCAAATAATCTGCATGGGGTTCTGTACTTACTAAAAATAATTCTTGAGAGTTTATCGGAATACTAATCAGTGTTACTTTTTCATATTCTGTGATTGAAGATCTTTCACGGCCAATTTTATAAGCCAGATTGGTAAAAAGTTCTGCTTTTTGTATTGCATAGTGAATTGCCATCCCCACTTCATCACCAACTAGCATTTGCTCAACATTTTCTTTGTGTCCACCTGCAACCATCACTCCTTTGCTGTTTGCAACACCTGCAAACCTAACTTGTGAGTCTAAATCAAGAATTTGTTGAGATAATTCATCATAATTAATAGTCATGTTTTTGTACCGTAAAATTACTTCTTTCTTCGTAGTATTTCATCTTTGTCTTTTAGATCTTCGGTATACTCATCCATTTCAAGCATAAATTCTTCTTCATCAGAATATGCAGATTCAGCATGTTCGCTAATATCTAGTCCGACAT
>JAOTUX010000142.1 GCA_029863665.1 Candidatus Nitrosopumilus sp. | reverse complement strand
ATGTCCTTACTTCTAAAAGATCGAGTTTGGTCAATGGAGGCACCAACTGCAAAACGTGGTGTATATCCGTTACATGGATTTAAACTTGGACTTTATAGGTTGCCTATTAAACTAGAGGACCCGGTGGAACTGAAATCTGTCCATGATGGTTTAAAAAAGGCATTTGAGATGGATATGTATGCTGATAGAATTTTTGCAACGTATCGCTGGAAAGAACAAAACATGGATGATCCAGATGCTAAAGGGTATGAGGAAGTTGAACTATCTGTTACCGTAGAAATTGTTACTGGCGAAGTGGTAGATATCATTTATCAGATTTTTCCAATTGAAAAGTTTGGTGATCCAAATTGGGTTAAAGATTATAGAAAGAAAGCAGACCACTTTGCTAAAATGATACTTGACACTATTTTACGAAATACTATCTTAGCTGATAAGATGGTTTCATATTTTGCAAAAACTGAAAAAATTTCCGAGGTTTCTGCTATTCAAAAACTTGAAGAATTGACACCATTGGCAAAAATTGTACTTGGTGCAAAAGCAAAACCCGTTGAGGCAACTGAAGATGCTGAGGATGATGATGATGGAGAAATTGAAATTCCTGATGGTGCCAAACCTGGACCAATTGACGTTGATTACAAATCAAAATTAAAATCATCTACTGCATATGATGCAGCTGAACACACTATCAAAACTTGGGGAAGAAAAGGTACTAGCAATGGCATTATGGGAGTTTGGGGAGAATTTGTTTCAGTAGATTATGATATATGTGTTGCCGATGGCGGTTGTATAGAAGCATGTCCTGTAGGTGTCTATGAGTGGTTTGATACTCCAGGAAATCCTGCATCTGAAAAGAAACCGTTAATGTCTAAAGAACCTGATTGTATCTTTTGTCTTGCATGTGAAGGCGTTTGTCCTCCGCAAGCAATTAAGATTTTTGAGCAAAAATAATCTCCACTCGCAAGTATAAATAGCGAATAGTAATTCTTAGCAATTAGGGATATGGCAATCAACCCTTTCACCCAATTTGTCTTTGATCTGTTCATCTTTTCTGCCATTATGATTACTGCCTATACTTGCAATTTCTACTATCTTGCCTATCTTTCTCGTAAAAGAAAAGATGTGTCATCTACTACTGATTGGGGAACCCCCTCTGTTACAGTTCAACTTCCAATATACAACGAAAAATATGTTGCAAAAAGACTTGTTGATGCTGTATGTAATTTAGATTATCCAAAAGAGAAAATGAGAATTATGGTATTAGATGATTCTGATGATGATACTGTCGAATTACTTGCTAATACTGTTGATGATTACAAAAAACAAGGTTTTCAAATTGAACATGTTAGACGTGGAACCAGAAACGGATACAAAGCAGGTGCACTGAAACACGCCATGCAAACAACTGATACTGAACTTGTTGCTATTTTTGATGCTGATTTTATTCCTCCAACGTGGTTTCTTAAACGAGCAATTCCTCACTTTTCAACATCAAACATCGGCCTTGTTCAATGTCGCTGGGGGCATGTCAATGAAAACTATTCTGCAATCACACAAGCACAAGCACTTAGTCTGGACTTTCATTTTCTTATTGAGCAAAAGGCAAAAAGTAATTCTCATCTATTTATGAATTTTAATGGTACTGCTGGAATTTGGAAACGTGATTGTATTGAAGATGCTGGAGGCTGGCATACTGCTACCCTAGTTGAGGATCTTGATTTGAGCTATAGAGCACAAATGAAAGGATGGAAATGTGTGTTTTTGCCAAACATTGTAGTTGATGCAGAACTTCCAGTTCAAATGAATGCTGCCAAAAGACAACAATTTCGTTGGGCAAAAGGCTCTATTCAATGTGCAATAAAACTACTTTCTGATATTACTCTTAAACGCAAAGTCTCAATTGAAGCGAAGATTCAGGCATTCATACAACTAACCCGTCATATTGTTTATCCATTAATGCTAATACAATTTTTAGCATTGCCGATTCTATTAGCAGGACAAGTCAACCTCTATGTGGTTAGCATACTTCCAGCAATAACTATTGCAACCTATCTTGCAATGGGACCTGGTGCATACATAATGATTATACAGACCATGTATCACAAGTCGTGGAAATCAAAAGTCAAAATATTACCTGCACTGCTTGTCTATAATGCAGGAATGTCTGTAAACAATACCGTTGCAGTTTTTGATGCAGTTTTTGGTAAGAAAAATGAATTCCTCAGAACTCCAAAATATGGAATCATAACAAAAGATGATGATTGGAGAGACAAGGCATACAACTTACCTTTTACACAGACTACTCTTTTAGAAATATTCTTTGGCGTATATGGAATAATGGGAATCTTTATCTCCATATTTTCAAACAATCCAATCTTTGTACCGATCATTGGATTACAGGTTGTTGGATTCTTCTATATTGCTTACATGAGTCTATCTCATACACGATTTAAAAGAAATAAATCAAGTAATAATAGAGTAAGAACTGAGAAGGAAAAAATGGCAAATGTTGTTTACAAACTTTCAATGATTAGCATTGTTGCAATTATTGTTTTTGGAGGATTTATGGCAATTACTGGTTATGACAATAAGATCTATCCTCTTGATAGAATTCGAGGACATCTTGATGGTATTGTAGGCTCTTCTGATCCTGTTTCATTACGTGCTCATTTGTTAGCGATTCAAACCGATCTAGAAATTGTAATGGATGGTATGCGTGAAACAACTGACGCAAACGGTGAACTAGTTGCTAAAAACCCTGTTTGGATATTTTCTACAGAATCTACAAATTTTCTCAGGATACAAAGTGATGTAGAAACAATGCTTGCAAGCGTTGAAAAAGTTTCAACTGTTCCTAAGGATAGCTCTGCGTATCATACTGGAATGTTGGATATTAATGATAGAGCATCATCATTGAGGACCAACATTATGGATGCTACTCCTTATGCATATGCCAGTGTTGAAAACATATTATTTAGTACTATTTGGATTGCAGCAATCATTGGTATTTTTAGTGCCTTAAAAAGAAAGAAAGAACATCTCAAAGAAGCTGATGAAATAGGAGTTTAGGCAATACCCAACTCCTTTCTAATTTCATCTACTGCTCGAATTCCATAAATGTCCCTTACTTGCTGAATTCTTATGGATTCTTTTAACATGTCTCTTCCCATTACATTTGTTAAAATTGAATATAGATCACCAAATCTTATCTCCCATCTATCTGCACAATCTAAAATTTTACTTATTGCCCACTGTCTTACTTCGTGAGGAAGTGGTATTTTTTCACCTAATTCAATTGAAATTCTATCAAATAAATTTACAATATCTGTAGTTTGTATTGTCATCTTCTCAATATCTTTTATGTCTCCGTACTTTGATTCTGCATTCATTCGAATATTTGATTGATATTCTGACAGCTTTAACAATGCCATTATCTCTTTTGATGAATCACTTGATGTTTTGCTTGTGATATTTTTGACTGATTGGATTTCTTCAAATAATTTTGCAGATTTTTTATGAAATTCTACAGTTGACGCATCTTGTCTTTTTAGAATGTCTGAAACTGAAATTATCTTCTCTTCAATGTTATTTGTCTTATCAAATACATTTTCTTTGAAATCTGAAAAATCTTCTTGAACTGATTTGAGTCCTTCTCCAACAAATGCCGTTGAATCTGCTCTTTGTGACAATAATCCAATCTCAGTCTCAATTTTGTCTATTTTTCCAGTAAGTTCCTTGATGGATTCTAAACTCATATTGCTTATGGAATTTGTTTTTGATGCTATGGTATCAAACTGATTTTTGAGCCCATCAATTACTCCTCCTAGTGAGTCAATCCTTGAGGCTTTGGAAGAAATAGTGTCAATTGTAACTTTAATTGTATTTAATTCTGCGTTGAGATTTTGTGTCGATTCCATCTCTTTGGTAATCTTCTCAAGTTCTTGTTTGAAATTTTCAATAATCTTGGTTCCTGTATCCAATTTTGCTGTTTTTCCTGAAATCTCTTCTATGTTATTTTTTAATTTGTCTATCTGAGAACTAATCTCCAAAAATGAATCTGTTTTTCCTGAAACCTTTCTTAGATCATCTCTTACCTCATCAATTCTTTGAGCAATCTTGATGATCATTTGAGAATTGTTCCTAATTGAATTTATGCTATCTTCTACTTGTTGTGATAACTCCTGTGATTTTGATGTTTTTTGTAATTCTGAAA
>JAOTUX010000141.1 GCA_029863665.1 Candidatus Nitrosopumilus sp. | reverse complement strand
AAAGAAGAGAAATCATTATTTCCTGCATTAGAACAAGCTGGATTACCTAGTAATATGGGGCCTATTGCAATGATGCTACTTGATCATCAACGTTCAAGAGAGATTGGGACTGAAATGGAAGAATCTGCAAAAGAATATCTTTCATCAGGAGATTCTACAAAATTGATTAGTGATATGCAACAATACGTTGAACATATTACCGAACATCTCTGGAAAGAAAATAATAAATTATTCATGATGGCAGAAGCACGACTTCAATATGTTTCAACAAAAGTCGATAAGGAACTTAATGAAATAGAAAAATCAAAACTTAAAGATCTGGGAAAATCCAGAGAACATTATGAACAATTAGCTGAACATCTTACAAGAGATGTATCTCAACAAGGAAGTTAGATTTGCCTTCTAGCCTATTTGGTCAAGTTGTGAGAGTTAGAAAATTTACTAATGGTGATATTGAAATAGATTTCTATCATGAGGATGAAATAACTGAATACCGATACTCTTCACATCCTGATAGACTAGGTAATTTCCCTAAGGAATTAGCCAAAACTTTGGCCTCTACTTTGACCACCAATATTTGCATTGAGATTTACTTTGATGAGGATTATAATCCTACACATATTGAGCTAGAAGAATGTGGTGATATGGAAGATGATGAAGACGATCTTGTTATAGATAATTCGTGAAATTCAAATATATTTTAAACATACACTAAATGAGCTTTTATTCTCTGGTATCCTTGAATATTTTACGTATGATAAAATCTGACAGATTTACAAATTCTTGTAAAAACCTATTCTACGTAGTGATGATGCACAAGATTATCATAAAATCTAACTGATTTTATGTTAACAAATTCTAACATTCCATATCTTGATAATTCCCTTCCAAACCCACTATGTTTTATCCCTCCAAATGGAATTCTAGGATCCGAAACTACTACATTATTGACACTGACAATTCCTGAATCAATTCGTCTAGACATTTTTTCTGCCTTTGCAAGATCTTTTGTCCAAATAGTTGCACCCAAACCAAATTCAACATCATTAGCCAATCTAATTGCCTCACTTTCATCTTCTACTATTGTTATTGGCGCTACTGGTCCAAATGTTTCTTCAGTAGCAATTCTCATATTTGATTTAACATTTGTAAGAATTGTAGGTTTATAGAAGAATCCTTTTCCTTCCATCTCAGAACCTCCTAAAAGAATTTCAGCACCTTTTGCCTTAGCATCTTCTACAATTCCTGAAATTGTATCTAGGCCATCTTTACTTGAAAGTGGCCCGATGTCTGTTTCCATAGATGTAGGGTCTCCTATTTTGAGTTGTGATGCTTTTTTGATAAATAATTCAATGAAATCTTTTGCGATATTTTTCCCAACAAAGAATCTTTTTGAGGCTACACAACTTTGACCACAATTAATGAATCTGCCCTTTACTGCTCCTTCTGCTGCCTTTTCTATAATTGCATCATCTAACACTATGAAAGGATCACTTCCACCTAATTCTAATACACATTTTTTCAAGTTAACTGCAGCTCTTTCACCCACTTTTGCACCTGCATTTGTACTTCCAGTAAATGTCACTGCATTTACATCTGAATCAATTAGATGATTTGCAGAATCTACACTTCCTACCACTGTTTGAAAAATCCCATCTGGCATACCTGACTCTGTAAATGCTTTTTCAATTTCAATTCCAGATTGCATGGTTACTCTAGATGGTTTCATTACAATTACATTTCCTGCCATTAAACATGGAGCTGCAAATCTTAATGCTTGCCAATAAGGAAAATTCCAAGGCATGATAGAACCAATTACTCCTAGCGGTTCAAAAGTTAGAAAACTTTTTCTTGCATCTGTATTTAGTACTTCATCAGAAAGAAAACTATCTCCATGATCTGCATAAAATTCTAGTGCCCAAGCACATTTTTCAACTTCTCCAATTGATTCTTTAATTGTTTTACCCATTTCATCTGTTGCAACTCTTGCAAGATTTACTTTGTTCTTTTTTAGATATTCTATTAAATTGTAAACATAACTTCTACGTTTTTCATAATCTTTTCTCCATTCAGGAAATGCCCTTTTTGCTTTTCGTACTAATTCAAACACCTGATTTCTATCCATTGCTGAATACGTTGTAATGTCTTCTCCAGTTGTTGGATTTACCGTAGTAATTTGGCTCAAGGCTTTTTCCAACTTTTTCTCCTATTTAATTTAGTAACTTATTTTCCAAAATTGTTAGTAAAATTTAAGCATCTTTACATATGAATTCGTCATATTTTGTACAAATTTATCATATGATTTCATATTTGAAATTGTCATTTAGGACTACAAAGACATTATTATAATCTATAATTTGAACACTTCAAATCTTGATTAGATAATTTGTATGTGCTTCAATATTTTTCATTTTTTAGTTTTATTTCTAAATCTATTCAAAAGATTTGTTGCATATCTTTTTTGATTTCATCAACTTTTTTTGAATATGCTTTTTTAGATTTATCATTCTTTTTTAGATTTAGAACATTTCCACATGATGGACATTTGAACATTCCTTCTAGGGCATCTTCAAATGTAACTCTTGGACAATCTTCATTGCCACAATGATAAAAATCAGAAGCATTTTCGTAATCTAATCTTTGTTGTAATCTTTCTGTAATTTTCTTTTTTTGATTTTCAATAAAATGCTCTACTTCTTCTCTTCTAGTTCTCCATCTATAGACAAACCATCCCTTTCTCTCATCTTTTACTCTAATTCCAGTAATGAGAGATTTACCAAACAAATCATACAATACCTTTCTTACCATGTTGATTCTAAGACCTGTAGAACTTGCAATTTCTTCATCAGTTGCGTCTTCAGCTTTTAACAGCGATCTTGCTACTTTGAGGTATTCATCTCCTCCAATCATTGAAGCAATTCTTACAAAAGGATCTTCGTATTTATCTACCAACTCTAATTTCTCGTAATTTTCTACTATTAATCCCTTGTTTCTTTTACTTGTACGTTTTTACCATTTTTTGTGGGTATGATCTTCCTTTTTGCATCTGAAAATATCCTTTCAAATTGTTTACCTTTTTGAATACGATCTAATAATATTGCTAATGCACTAATCTCTGAATGAGGTTGACTTCCAACTCCTACATTAAAATCTGCTAACTCATAAATTTCTCTTGGAACTTTCTCAGCTCCTACTACCACTAATAGATCTTTTTCTTTTTGAAGTTTTTCTTGTATGTCATTAATGTTTTCACCATACATTGTAAGATGAACTATTGTAAAATTCTCTTCTTTTTTCTTTTTCACAATAGATTTCCATTTATCAATAAATTCAAGTTTAAATTCTCCTCCCCAAGTTCCATTGATTTTTTCTAAAGTGTCTTTAATTTCAGGATTAACTTCAGTCATAAAGATTTTTTCTGCTCCAAATGCTCTTGAAACTAGTGCTACATGTGTTGTAACTCTGTCATCTCTTACAAGACGCTGTCCTATTCTTACTACCTCAATTACCAATCTTTTTTATCTCCACTCAAATAATTTTTCTTTAATTTTGATAAATCATGATTTTCAATAATATTTTTAATTAATTCTTTAAATTGATTTAGATTTTTTTCTGTTTTTGCAGATACTGAAATCCATTTTTTATTTTCAGTTAAATTAAGTATATTGATCTTCTCTTCAATTTCCTCATCTTCTACTAAATCTGATTTATTTAATGCATATACTATTTTGTCTTTTTCAACTCCTAATTCATTCAATGTTCTCATACAACTGGTAAATTTTTTCCTCAATTCTAATAATGAATCGTTAATATCAATTACGACAACAATGATATCTGTATGCTTTAATTCTTCTAGTGTTGATTTGAATGCATCAATCATATATGCAGGTAGTTTACTTATGAAACCAACTGTATCTGAAATTAAGAATGGTTCTTGATTGATTGTTACTCTTCGTGTGGTTGTAGAAAGAGTTGTAAACAGATCCTTGCTTTGAGCTCTCGTTTCTCCTGTCATCTTATTAAATAATGTTGTTTTTCCTGCTGATGTATATCCTGCTAGTGAAATTGTTTTAAACCCCATTCTTTTTCTTCCTTGCCTATGAAGCTCTCTTTGTTTTCCTGCTTTTTCAAGCTTAGATCTTATTGTTTGCATTCTATGTTTGATATCATTATAGTAAACATCCACCTCAAATTTTCCTATTCCCATAAATCCTGGTTGTTCTCCCATACTTGAAAGACGAACTTTTTCT
>JAOTUX010000140.1 GCA_029863665.1 Candidatus Nitrosopumilus sp. | reverse complement strand
AAAATACAGGAGATATGGTAGAACCCAAAAAAATCATTGTTCTCTCCTGTATCAACAATTTTCTGCAATCCCACTATGGATGGTTGGTCAAAACAACTACGATCCCAGCATGAAACACAACTCCCCTCATGCAAACAGACATGCGATAGTGGCATTGCAGAATAATTTTGTTGACTGGGAAATGTTGTCATTTCTTTTTCTCCTCTTCAAAACAGGAATTACATATTGCAGGAGCCTCAGAGTATGCAAAAATCTCATTTTTGCATTCCATGCAATGCCGGGTCTCAGGCAATCTGTTATTCATTTTTCAAAAACTCCTATGTTCACTAATACACCAGAATTCCCTCGATTGATCTTTTTCTCTCCTATATGAGCATGATTTTCTAAAATTGATTTCCAGTAACCCCTCCAGGGCAACAGATCCATTTCACTTGCAATGTCCGCAAGAGTGGTGTCCCTTTTGATGGATTTTAGCATCTTATCAGTAAATTGAGAAAAGTTTTCAATTTCTGAATTCCAGGAAGTTGTTGATTTTTTATCTGTTGTACCGGATTGATTGTTTGGTTGTCTTTGACATTTATCACAAATTGCGATTGTTTCAGAATATGCAAAAAATTCCTTATTGCATTCTTGACAGGATTGAACCAAAAATTGCAATCTGCTCAATTTACAATTCCTCCATGGATGTAGATTTTATGCAATGTCAATACTACAAATCCGTCACGGTTGTCGATGAAACACTTGTCGCAATGTTCACATCTCATAAAAACAAACCTCCAAAATTTACTTGATTTTTGTTAATACCTTTTTGCTCCATGTGGCAATTGATGTATGGGCATTGGGATTTGTTCATCAGTAAGTATCCTCCTCGTATTTTAGATCATGAACACATTGTTTTTGCTCATCTATTGTAATCTCTGATACAGTATGTTTTTGCAGTTCTGAAATGGTAAAATAATTTGAAGTGTATCGTGCAACATAATTGCATTTATTACATCTTGCAACTATCATTTTACTTCCTCCCCCGTTTTGTAATCAAAAATTCTCTTTACGCCATATCTGAATGCATCATCATCATGATAATCACAAACTGCAATCACAACATCATCAAAAATCATAATTACAGTTGGTTCATTATTACAACAAACTCGATAGTGAGAAGTCTCAACAGAAATCATTTGAGATTTTTCTCCTTTATTGGATCATAGTTATTTATGAAAAAGAATAGAATCTTGTGGAATAATTTGTTTAGAGATAATCCATCTAACTCTTCGCTAACTTTTACAAAAAGTTCAAAATCTTTTTCGTCAGAGTTAATTCCTTTTTTTACCAATATTTACGTAATATTACGTATATTATATAAAGTAAGCGTATGTAAATTTACAAAGCTACAGTCAAGGGCAGTTATGTATATTTACCTATAATTACATATTTTTTCATGGCAAGAGATGATTGGGATTATATTCAGATTCCAAAAGCAGTCTCAGAGCAAATACAAAGAGAGATTGACAGACAGCACCTAAAAGATTATGGATATGCCAAACCAAAAGATGTTGTTTTAGATATTATTAGAAAATGGCTTGAAAATCAGATCGGTAAATCAGGTCCTCACGTAGTAGAAAAACACACGTTTACAATGAACATTAAGAAATTCAAAAAGAAAATTAAATTTACATTATTTCAAGAAGATATCACATGTCAGGAATGCAAATCAACTGATTGTATCCATGCTCTCACAGTTTGGACAGACATGGATATTAGGAAAGAGTTAGAAGAAGGAGGTATCAATTTGCCTAACGGAGATAAACTAAAGAAAAAACAAGAATTATTGGAGATGTTAAACTAGAATATTAGGATTGATAGATTTTTGAAGATACTACTAATTCCAGTTATCGCCATTTTATTACTATCAATTTTATCTACAGTACCAGTATCATTTGCAGACAAAAAATATGATTCATTGGTTTATTCCCCCATCAGACCAAACAGTTCAGCTTTTAGCCAAGGACCCTCATATGATCAAATCAAAAATGATATGGAGATTCTAAGTCAATATACAGATAGTATTTTTCTTTATGATAGCATGTATGCGACTTCAGATGTGTTATCAATTGCAGAAAAGTATGACATGAAAGTGACAATTCTAGTGGACTTGGAAAGAAATGCAGAAAAGAACAATATCCTGATTGACAATGTCATCAACAGTGCAAATAGACATGTCACTGTTGATCATATTGTCATTGGATCAAATGAGATATACAATGAGACAACAGACATCTCAAAACTTAGAGATATTATAGAGATGGTAAAGTCAAGAACAAATGTCAAAGTATCATCTTTAAACAATGCAGGTATCTGGCTAGATGAAAAGAACCATATTCTTGCAGATGTTGTAGATGTGATCTACTATGACAATTTTGAGTTCTTGAATGGCGGAACACCAAGTGATGCAGTTACAAGAACAACTGAGATCATGAAAACAATGAAAAAAGTTTTTCCTGACAAGGAGTCAATTGTGATGGTTGGTTGGCCTACTGATGGAAATGAACAGGCATCTGTTGATAATCAGGTAGAGTTCACCAACATGCTGCTTGAAAAGTCTACAGACAACGTACTGTTCTTTGAGGCATTTGATGAAGCATGGAAGGCATACAATTCAGACAGAACCGAGGCCTATTGGGGATTCATAGATGCCGACAGAAACATCAAGGAGAACCTAGTAGAGACACATATTGAGTTTCCAACCACTTCGGAGATTGTGGACACTGCAATAACAATTTCTGTAGTTGGTGCAACATCAGGAATAATCGCATCAACAAAGCATGGATTGTTTGAGGGCATTGTCACTATAATCAAATCAGGAATGATAGACAACATAGTTACGTCAAATGCTGCCGTGGTTCAGGGAGTGTTTACACCAAATGTGGATGTTATATCACACCACAAAGTAGAGTACTTTGTAGATATCAGTTAATAATCTTCATTGTATCTTTTATCTTTTAGAATTTTCTTCATGTGATTCTTAATATCTTCATTGGCTGGAGGAATAATATTTTTTCTAAATTCTGTAAACTGTTGAGTCAATAAATCAAGTTTGTCATTTTGATCTTTAATCTGCTGTTGCATTGCACTTTTCTCCATCTTTTGTTCCAGTTCTTTCTTGGTTTCTTTTTTCTTGTTCTGATAAACAAGAATCTCAGGTTCTATCTCATCCCACAATTCCATCTTTTCTTCGTCTGTTCTTCTTTGATATGTCTGAAGATATGCACCATGTCCAATCATCGCATGTGCAGTATCGTCACCGACAACTCGCATCACATGTGTAAAGAAATATCCACGAAAGCAATAAAGATTAATCTTGTGATATCCAGTTGATTCGTATCTGGCTGCAAACCTTGGGTCTTCTGGTGCAAGTTTGTCACAAAAGAATCTAAACATCTTGTCTTCTGTTTCTCGTGATACTTCTGGATCTTTGTTTGTGCCATAAGGTGTATCATCATCAGACACGCATCTGCCAAGAAGAGTAGTAAGGTAAGGGATAGATTCTCTTGAAAACATGATCGTTCTGGCAATCTTTTTCTTTGTAAGGTATGCTGGAATGAGTGCCTTGTATTTTCCTTTTACCAGTGTGAAATCTTTCTTTCTTAATCCTGCAAGTTCAATTGGTCTTGCACCAGTATCCTTTAGTCCAATATAGTATGCTTTTCTCTTAAATGATGTAATTTTTAGAATCTTTTCAATCTCACCCAAGGAAATGGCATATCTTTCTTCTTGAATCTTCTGTGGCCATTCAATGTCTTTAAGATCAAGTCGAATTTTTTGATATTTCAGATATCGATTGATGCCAGAGGAATAAACCCTCAATGCAGAATACCCTACCTTATGAGACATGTAGTTAACCCAGTCCTGCAGTACATCAAGGACAATCTCTTCAGGATCATCGTCTAGTCTTGCTTCCTTGATTACATCATCTGTTGTCTTGCTATGTGTTTTTAAGCAAAACTCATTGAAGATTCTGTTAGAATAAACAATACTCTCTTTGGCAGATTTTGAGAGGTTTACAATCTTGTCATTAAGGAAATTATCAAAATTCTTCTCTTTTCTGAGCAACAAAATACATTCTCATGCCTGTTTATAATGTGGAGGATTTTATCAACATTTTATATTTAATGCGGAATTAGTATAAAACATGGCTACAATAGAAGTTGAGGTGGAAATTAATGCCTCAGTAGACAAAGTGTGGGATATTGTTTCAGACATG
>JAOTUX010000139.1 GCA_029863665.1 Candidatus Nitrosopumilus sp. | reverse complement strand
ACATTTTTCAATTGCTAAAGAGCATCTATCTATAAATCGACACTCAGTGGGAGGAACAGTCAAACTTGGAGGAACTCCTTTAATGTATTTTGGAGTAGTCCCATTTAGAGTAGGAATAGATTCCAATAGTCCTTGAGTATATGGATGTTTAGGGTTTTTGTAAATTTCTTTAGAAGACCCAAATTCAACCATTTGACCACCATACATTATACCAATTACATCTGCTATTTCAGATAAAACTGCCAAATCATGAGTAATTAACATGAAAGACATGCCATCTTTTTTGAGAGTTTTTAGTAAATTTATGATTTGAGCTTGAATCAAAACATCAAGTGCAGTAGTAGGTTCATCAGCAATTACAAATTTCGGTTTCAGAAGCAATGCCATTGCAATGATTACTCTTTGTTTCATTCCTCCGCTCAATTCATGAGGGTATTTTTTCAAAACATGTTCATCCAAACTAACTGAATGTATTGCATCTGAGATTACCTCATCAAAATCACCATGAAAATTATGTTGTTTAAGAATTTCAAGAAATTGTTCATTTATAGTAAAAACAGGATCCAGTGAACTCATGGCACCTTGAAAAATCATAGATATTTTTTTCCATCTAAATTTTTTATTAAAATCAGAATCAGTCATATCTAAAAGAGAGTCACCATCAAACAAAATTTTCCCTTCTGTTTTTCCTCCAGAAAGCATTTGTATTATAGATAATCCCAAGGTACTTTTTCCACATGCACTCTCACCTGCAATCCCTATTGATTGTCCATCTTCTAGTTGAAAGGATACATCATCAACTGCATAAACTGGACCTTTAGATGAAGAATATCTAGTAGATAAATCATTAATTGTTAAAATCACGATATACAATATAGATTCAGACTAGGATTTTTATTTTACACTACGTGTGCGAGGTAAATTACAATATTACGCATAATAATGAAAAAGATCATATTTTAAGAGCCACATATCAAGTACAGTATGGATTTTGATAAATTACATGATGAGATCATTGAGACAGACAAGTCAATTCATCATGTAGTGATTTTGAGCAATAATGGTGAAAAGATTTGTGGCAGATATAGAAAAGAAATAACACCAATGCTAAATGATGAAATATTAAATTTAGATTTTCAGCACATACAGATAAAACCAAAATTAGAGCAAAACCTGACAAAACTACCTAGAAATATTCAAAATAGATTTGAGAAGAGTTTTAACTAGATATAAAATACAATTTGATTGAATCTATTGTAAATTTTACCTTAATCCTTTGCTAACCATTTCAGACTCAGCTGGATGATTATGATGGATATGAATTACAAGATGTTGTTTTGTAATGTAATTCATCGGATCATCACCAATACAAAAGGGACACTTGAATGGCATAAACATCTAAACCTAAGAAAAATAATTAAAATATCGTATCAAACTTTGTATTCTAAATGGTTGTAAAAATTACAATTGATGTTTGAGAATACAGGTATTTTTTATCAAATGTATTTCAAATCAAACAGTTTCGAATAAATTCATTCTAGTCATCCAATTAACGGATTTTGTTATTTTTCATCACAAAATAATCCATAACAAGTAAACAAAAAAAGTCAGAGTTTTCACCTTACACTAAGGGATATATTCAACTTTATCATAATGATAAAAGTCGATTCAAATGAAACTCCCAATTTGTCTTTTTGATGCAAAAAATGCGGTTCTTTGTCCACAGTGTGAAGGGAAAGTAGATACTGGAAAACTAACAAAAGCAGACGTAGAGGCATCAATTACTCTTGCAAAAATTGCAAAATCAAATAACATAATTGAAAATTTTACACTATATTCTTGCAAAGAATTTCAGGGAAGTTTTGTATTATCATTAGCAAAAAATGACATTATGACCATAAGACAAAGTCGTACACTTTACAGGCTACTTCAAGATCAATTCAAGGGTAAAATTTGGCTGGTAGAGGCAGAAGAGACAGATAAGAGATTTATCGAAGATCTATTCTTTCCCACCAAAATTTTATCAATTAATTCAGTTTGGGCCCCAGGCGGAATCCAAAAGACAAAAGCAGTGGTTTCAGGCAGATGGACATCAAAATTTCCCATAGATACTGAAAAAGTGGTCCAAATTGTAAAAAATGCTCGAAACCTTGACATTGAGATAGAATTTGAGGATAACAGGTAAGAAAGAAAATGGTTTTTGTCAAAACTCACGATATTGCAGAACTGACAGGGGAATTAATTGGAAAGCAAGTGGTTTTGGGAGGATGGATTGAAGATCTTAGAAAACTAGGAAAAATGACGTTTATCACCCTACGCGACGTATCAGGAATTTCTCAAATTATTGTAAAAGGGGAATTAAATGATAATCTAGGAGAGATTAATCGTCAAAGTGTTGCCAGTATTAAAGGAATTGTACAAGAAACAAAAGCACGAGATTTTGCTTTTGAGGTAAAAGCTGAAGAGATAGAGATTTTAGGAAAAGCAATTCATCCATTACCAATTGATCCTATAGGTAGACTAGAAAGTAATATCGACACAAGATTGAATCACCGCGCATTAGATATGAGAAATCAAAAAACAGCTTCAATTTTCAAATTAAGGCACTATGTGCTGCAATCATTACGTAAAACACTAGCAGAAAAAAAATTCATAGAAATTACAACACCAAAAATTATTGGTAGTGCTAGTGAAGGAGGAGCAAATCTTTTTTCATTAGATTATTTTGGCAAAACAGCTTATCTTGCACAAAGCCCACAACTATACAAAGAACAGATGACAATAGGATTAGAAAGAGTATTTGAGATTTCAAATTTTTATAGAGCGGAGAATTCTCACACAGGAAGGCACCTTAGTGAATTTACCAGTATTGACATAGAGGCAGCATTTATGGATTATAATGATGTCATGGATGTTTTAGAATCTCTAGTAATGGAAGTTTACAAATTTACATCAGAGAATTGTAAGAAAGAACAAGAAATCATAGAGCATACAATAGAAATCCCATCATCACCATTTGAGAAAGTTACATACAATCAATGTATCGACGAATTAAAGCAAGAAGGAGAGAAAGTCGAATTCGGAGATGATTTACTTGATTCACATCTAAGAATTATTGGAAAGAATCATCCAGGATTTTACTTTTTAACTGACTGGCCGATGAAATTAAAACCATTTTACATTAGAGAGAAAGATGACGATCCCACATTATCACGTTCATTTGATTTACAGTATGGATATCTTGAATTATCTTCTGGGGGAACCAGACTTCATAATCCAGAGATGTTAAAGGCCAGATTAAAAGAACAAGAATTAGATCCTGCACAATTTACAGACCACTTAAAATCATTTGATTGGGGAATGCCACCACATTCAGGATGGGGCATGGGACTAGACAGACTAATGACGACGTTGATTGGAATCGATAATGTACGCGAAGTAGTTTTGTATCCAAGAGATCCAGACAGACTAAGTCCATAGTCATCCAAATTTTTATTGTGCCGTGTTTGAATCATTACTATGATTGATCAAAATGATGCAAAGAAAATAGTCGAAGTGATTGGAAATAATTTGATCGGCGTATCACATGATTCTAACAACTTTCAAAAACTTCCAGATTCTTTTTGGGGATATTTTGCAAGAGGTCACGATAAAAAAGGAACATTTGGAGTAATTCTAACATATTCTGAGAATGGAAAAGATGTTGATGAATTAATCAAAATGTACGAGGAATGGGCAAAAAAAAATAAAACAAAAACAGAATAGTCTATTTTGTCTCTTTCAAAAGTTTACGATACTCTTCACATTCTTTACAGACAGGTTTTCCTTTGTAAGATGGATTACCATCTTTAATTTTTAATGTACCAGGATTAGTCTTACAAATACAGCATTCTACCATAACAACAGCTAAAATCTACAATTAATAAAAATTGATAATCTTTGAAAAAGATAAATTCAAAGGAAAAGATCCAATAGGGTGTACAAGTGTGATTACTGTGGTTCAGCATTTGGAGATAGAGTGTGTTATTTCTGTGAGAAAGATTGTTGTACATCATGTATGACAGATGACAGAACACGTTGCAAAGATTGCTACATTCAAAAACGAAGATTAGGGTGGAGGAGACTAATCAAAAAGAATAGAGTCGTTTTAATTTTTGTTGCATTTTTATGGCTATATGCGGTTTTTCCAGGTCCCTTAATACCAGGATTGGACCCAGGATTTTATACCATATCGCTAGTAGCAGCTTTGTTAATTATGATTCCAGTAGGATTG
>JAOTUX010000138.1 GCA_029863665.1 Candidatus Nitrosopumilus sp. | reverse complement strand
GGAAGCTATAAAAAATAATAACAAAGCAACAATGAACTTGTTTTATAACCCAGACTTTGTGGCACATTTTAGTTCTAGAGGGCCCGTATCACCGTTTTATATCAAACCAGAAATTGTAGCGCCAGGAGCATACATCAATACAACACAAAACAATGCAGGGTATAATTTTACTAGTGGAACAAGTTACGCAGCACCTCATGTTAGTGGAGCAGCAGCATTATTACTTCAAAAAAATCCCAATCTTCATCACCACGAGATTAAATCTCTATTGCTAACCACCGTAGAGTCAGTTTCAGACGCATATGGACAAGAATTTTCGATACATGAAACAGGTGCAGGTAGACTAGACATAGGAAATGCATTTGATGCAAAATTAATCATCATGCCACCAAATTTTATAGTAAATTTATCATCAAATAACCCAGTTGCGAATCAGCAGTTTGAACTAAAACTGATTGAAGGTTCGCTAAAAGAATTAGATGTAAATTTTGAAGGACCAAAATTCATAAAATTTGCATATTTTCTAGAAAAGAATACTTTGAGAATTAAAATGGAGATGATGGAAGAAAATTTCGGAGATCATGAGGGAAAAATAATAGTCAATCATGAGAATGCACGATATGTAATTCCATTTCTTGTACATTATACACCGGGTTCAGTTTCTGTGAATCAACAAAATCAAAAACTTTCCTTTGAAATTTATCATCCAGAAGAATGGAGTTTTGCAAAAATTTTAGTTACAAATAGTAAAGATGGAAAAACGGATTCTACAACTACAACATCAAACAAAAGAGCATACATCGACATTTATGAAAATGCAGAGTATTGGATAGATGCCAAAATTAGAGTGAATGGAAACACATCAAATGCATTTAACACCATTAAAATCAATTCAATTCCAGAAGATGCATACAAACTAGACATCATAAAGATTCCAGAAAAACAGATAGTGATAATTGTAGTTATTGTGACGATAGTTGGAATTGTAGGATTAATAAAAAGAAGATAATTTATTGTGGGGATTTAGGACCGGCGTCAATAATATCTGATGAAATATTTTCAAATTTCTTAAAATTCTCAACAAACATTTGAGCTAGTTTTTTTGCAGAAAGATCATACGAATCTTTGTCAACCCAAGTATTTTTTGGATCTAAGATTTCAGAATCAACACCATCTATTTCAGTGGGGATATCTAAATTGAATAAATCATCATGTCTATATTTTACAACATCTAGTGCACCTGAAAGGGCAGCAGTAATCATAGCACGACTATATTTGATCTTAATTCTTTTTCCAACCCCATATGGACCGCCAGACCAGCCTGTATTCACAAGATAGACTACGGTATTGTGTTGATTGATTTTTTTACCAAGTAATTCTGCATATACTGAAGCAGGTCTAGGCATAAACGGAGCACCAAAACATTCTGAGAATACAGATTTTGGTTCTTTGATGCCTCTTTCAGTTCCTGCTAATTTGCTGGTATAACCAGACATAAAATGATACATAGCACCTTCTTTTGTTAATCTAGAAACAGGTGGTAGGACACCTAGTGCATCAGCAGTTAAGAATACTATCACGCGGGGATGCCCTCCAACACTTGGAATTACTGCACCAGGGATGTAATCCAAAGGATATGCAACACGAGTATTTTCTGTTAAACTGTTATCATCATAATCAGGTACATTATCATTAAGTACTACATTTTCTAAAACTGCTCCCGGTTTTATTGCATTCCAGATTTCTGGTTCTGCTTCTTGACTAAGATTAATACACTTTGCATAACATCCACCCTCAAAGTTAAACGTGCCATTGTCTGACCAACCATGTTCATCATCACCAATTAATTTTCTATTAGGATCTGCAGAAAGAGTAGTCTTACCAGTTCCAGACAATCCAAAGAATAGGACAGTATCTCCTTTGTCTCCAATATTAGCAGAGCAGTGCATTGGGAAAATACCTCGATCTGGGAGAAGAAAATTCATTACACCAAACATAGATTTTTTCATTTCGCCAGCATATTCAGTACCTCCAATCAAAACAATTTTTCTTGTTAAATCAATTAGAATAAAGATATCAGTTCTGGTACCATCAATTTCTGGGATTGCTTCAAAGTCATTAATACACATAATAGTAAATTCAGGTTCATGACTTTCTAGTTCTTCATTCGTAGGTCGAATAAACAAATTTCTTGCAAATAGATTTTGCCAAACATGATCGTTAATTACTCGAATTGCCAAACGATTCTCGGGATCAGAGCCGACAAAACCATCAAGAACAAAAAGTTCTTTGTTATCAACAAAATTTTTCATTTTCTCTAGGAGTTTCTCGAATTTACCACTTGGGAATTGATGGTTGATTTTTCCCCAATCAATTGTATCATGAGTTTTATCATCATATACAATAAAACGGTCATCAGGAGATCTTCCGGTATATTTTCCAGTATCTACAGAAAGAGAACCAGTGGAGTTTATGACACCTTCTTTTCTATCAACTGCAATACGCACCATTTCATCCACACTGAGATTTCTGTGGACTTTGGAAGGATTGATTCCAAAGGCAGACAATTGTGATGAAAATTTGTCAGTTACAGCTGTACCGAGTATTTCAGTCAGAGGATTAGGCCTCCAAAAATAATTTTAATCCCAGGGTCAGCCATAAGATATTTCGATTCACATAAAGTTTCCTTATTATCTCTTTCCTATCTAAATTTTTTTGGCTAGGAACGTATTTATTTCAAAATTCTAGAGTCACTCTGATGCAAATCAACAAAGACAAGATTGTAAAGAGACAGGAAATAAAAGAACATAATCCAGAATTTGTAAGACCAGAAAGTTGGCGTTACGTTAGGCTTCAAACTAATTGGAGAAAGCCAAAAGGCATTGATCATCATCAACGAAAACAGAAAAGTCGAGGTCGTCCAGGTCTTGTTAAAGTCGGATATGGCGGACCCAAAGAAGCAAGAGGTTTACACCCATCAGGATTCACAGATAATTTAGTTTACAACTTAAATGATTTAGAAAAATTAGATCCAAAAAAAGACGGGGTTAGATTTGGACATGGTGTTGGTACCAAAAAGAGAAAAGAAATTGTGGTTAAAGCAGTAGAAGGTAAATTCAAAATTTTTAATGCGAGAGTGAGTGCAAGTGGTAGTAAATCTTAAAGCTAAGAAAAGACTTGCAGCCAGAGTTACGGGTGTTGGAGTTCATAGAATAAGATTTGATACAGATCATCTAGATGATATAGCAGATGCAATTACAAGAGAAAATATTCGAAGTTTGATTACAGCAAACACAATCAAGATCAAGTCATTTACAGGTACATCTAGAGGTAGAGCACAAACTAAGAAATCTCAGAAAAATAAAAGAGGTACAACCCAAGGTTCAAAGCAAGGCAGAAAAGGTGCACGAGTAGGCAAAAAGGAAGTATATGTTGCTAAGGTTCGCGCATTAAGACGTCTGTTAAAGATTGCAAAAGACAGGAAAGATTTGACTAATCCTGAATTTTGGACACTCTACAAAAAAGTTGGTGGAAATACTGTAAGAAATAAAGCACATCTTAGAACTTTGATGGAAGAAATTAAAGTAAAAAGAAAGAATTAGAATCGATAGATACTATTTTTCAAATCAACAATCTTTCCATTTTGGATTTGAATACCTTCATCAGTTAGCAATTTTGTTTTAACATGTTCACCATATGCATAACCACCAATCTTTCCAGTAGACATTACAACTCTATGACAAGGAACAATCACAGGATAAGGATTTTTGTTCATAATTTTTCCAACAACTCGTTGTCCATTTTTCAATCCAACAGCTTTTGCTAATTCTCCATAAGTTGTGATTTGACCTTTTGGAACTTCCAATAGTTTTTTGTAAATCTTTTTTTCAATATTCAAAGTTTGATCACCTCAAGATCTGTTGATTCAAGAAGATTAGTTATTTTCTTTTTATTTGAACCTAATCCGTTCCAATCAAGGAGGGCAACTTTTGCCATATAGTTTTGCCTAAGAATATGAGAAAACATCTTTTCATCAAGACTTTCTAACGCGTGTTTTGGAATCACTGTTCCAAGGGCATATTTTCCATCAAGTAATTCATTAGTGAATTTTGATGGGTAATGTGTTCCACCAAAACAAATTGCCACAGGATTCTCTTCTATTGGTTGCGACATTACCTGATGAACCAAATTTGCTACTGAATTACACAAAGAAACATCAGTCCATTGTTTTTCGGTGGTACCTATTTCAATGAATATACATGGTTTAGTTAATGCAGTAGGTCCATGATGTGTTGCCTCAA
>JAOTUX010000137.1 GCA_029863665.1 Candidatus Nitrosopumilus sp. | reverse complement strand
CGAATATGCTTCTTCTTTAGATAAAGATCAGAAAAATATTCTAACTGGACTTGTAAACAATCCTTTTGAAGTTCTTTTGCCAAAAAATAAAGATTCTATTATTGTGATTTTGGAAAATATTCGAAAAGGAATACTTTCTGGTTCGATTTCTGTAAAAGATGTTGACAAAACTTTATCACAAATAACTGAAACTGAGGAAATTCTTGATAAGTTTGTAAAACAGGTTTCTGAATATTTTGAACGATACGATAAGATGAGAAATGATTTAGATTCACTGAGATCAGAGAATTTACTATCTTTGGAAAATGACATAACAAAAAATGTCTCTCTTAAGGATGATGCTCAACTCAAATCTAAAACTATCCAAGACGAAATAAATAATATTGATTTAAAGATTCCAGAACTTGTGTCTAATATTGAAGAAAAATTGAGGCAGTTTTCTAGTACAAAATACACTGTATTATTATCTTAAAATTAAATTAGTTCTACGTTGAAGTGTTTTTGTGATTTTTAAGAAAAAAAAATTTGAGCGCAAAGTTTTACTTCAAAAAGATGTACTTGATAGCATCTTGTCTTATTGTCAGATGAAACACCCAAACGAAGGAATTTTGATACTAAAGGGAAAATCAAAAAATGGAGAAATAAAAATAGATGGACTAGTCATTCCTCCTTTTAATTATACTGGACCTACATTTGCAGGATTTCCTCATTCGTTTCTGCCTTTTGATATGAGTTATGTGGGGATTATTCATTCTCATCCAAGTGGCTCTGCAGAGCCATCTGTTACTGATTTACATAATTTCTTTGGATTAGTTTCAATTATTGTAAAATCTCCATATGATGATGATTCTATTTTTGCGTGGGATAGCAGTGGAAATTCTATCCCACTATCAATTGTATGAAATCTACAAAAATTTTGGTAAAAAAATAAGGAAAAAACTGACAAAACTTTATAACCTTTTTCAAACAACTTTCGTTAAATTGAATCCCCAGCTCAAGAAGTATTATATTTTCTTAGGTGCTTCTCTTGTTTTTAGTATCGGCTTACAGATAGTTCTTGGATACATGGGTGTTCCCTGGTTTATTAGCATTGGTCTTGTAATGGCAATTTTTATCATATTGCCAATGATTATGAGAAGAAGACAAATGAGCAGTATGGGTAATTATGGTGATAATTCTGGAACTGGCGGAGGAGGATTCTTTGGAATTGGTTCTTCTGGGGGCTCTAGTGGTGTTCGCTATGTTTGCCTTGTTTGTAACAACAAACACAAAGGTGGTTCGTGTCCCCGTTGTGGCTCAAAGATGCAACGAGCAGACTTTTAGATGAACAAAAAATGACTCTGGATGAAATTCGTAAAAAAGTAATTTTTCATAATTCTGTTGATGTTTGGATTGCAGTCTGTGGAGAAAAAAACATGACTTGGACAAATCCTGATGGTTACAAAAAATTTATTGCTTATCTGCTTGAAAATAACCTCAACCTTAAGGCGTTTAATCTATGTGCTCATGAGGCAGGAGCTACTGAAGAAGAAAAAACAAAATTCACTGAAATATTATCTGAAACAAAAGATGACCCAAATTCTCTTACCTATACTCTCAAACTAACTGATTCTGCTTTAGACCTTATTCGAAATTATAATTTTTAATTATCTTTTAAGTTTGGGATTCACTATTGCATCAAAAGCATTTCCAATAAAAACAAATGCAAATCCTGTAATTGCAATCATTATTCCAGGTGGTATTATCCACTACCATAACCCTCTTGCTGCTGCACCAAATGTATTTGCATCATGTAGGATTTGTCCCCATGTTGGGAATGACGGATCTCCTAATCCTAAAAAACTTAATCCTGCTTCAGTAGTAATTGTGGCTGGAACACTAATTGCAATACTTGCAAATGCATAAGGCAACAACTGAGGTAAAATATGTTTAAATATAATTTTGGAATTTTTTTGACCCATCATATTTGCAGCAACTACATAACCTTTAGTTTTGATTTGAAGTGACATGCTTCTTGACACTTTTGCAATACCTACCCATCCAAAAACCATCAAAAACCCTGCCATCAAAAATATGCTATTGCTAATTGTAACTGAAAGTATGATGAGAAATGGAAGTGCAGGTAATGCGTAAATTACATCATTAAATCTCATCATGACCTCATCTGTTTTTTTACCTTTGAATCCTGCGTATACTCCATAAAGTAATCCCATAATTACTGATGCTATGGCCACTACAAGACCAATAAACAATGCAAGTGGAGTTCCCCATAACAAACCTATTGCCAAATCTCTTCTTAGTTCATCGGTTCCCATTATTCCAAATGCTTTACCTCCTATGATTAGTTTTGATTCATGAATGTCATTTTGAGAATTAATCCCATACAAATCTATGACAAAAACATAGTTTCCTTTCAACGGTTCATTTGTTTGTGTTTTTGAAAAAATGATATCTTCCACTGATAACTTATCAAGTGTAAATTTGAATTGCTCTGCTTGCATTGATATTTTTTTTAATTGATTCGTCCGTTGAAAAAACCTGCTCATCATGAATGGTATTTAATTTTGAATATGGAAGAGAAGTTGATAATAATTCTAAATTGATTCCATCTGGTCTGATTACTGATATTTGTAATAATGGAGATCCTGAATATTCTGATGAAAACAAATAAATAAAATCATTTGGAAAATCATCGTAATTAAAATTTAATCCAAATTGATGTGATGTGAGAAAAATCTCACCATGCGTTTCTGTTTGAATGTTGGGATTATCTAATATTTTATGTTCTGGAATTTTTTCAGTGATGAAGAGATTTACCCATGCTGGAATTGCAACTTTTGGATACGAAATCCAATTCCCTGGATTGTTCCATTCTTGAAAAGTTTCTATTGGAATCATGATGATTGCAGCAATTGATATTGTAATTAGAATTATTAAAATTGTAATTCCTACAATCCCTGTCTTGCTTTTGAGAAATTCTTGTTTTATTTCTTGAGATGTGATGCTACTCATTGATTCATTGTCTCCTTTGGTCCAATGTACATGTTCTCGTGTTGTAAATTTGGTTTTCTTTTGTTGCTTCTTGCATTGATTTTCTTATCTTTTCTTACAATATCTCATATCAAAGAACTTTACTTATTCTGAAAATCAAATAATTCCTAGAATTACATGTTACTTTGTTGATCAAATTTGTTTACCCTGATATTTTTGTTTCAAAATTTTAGGCATGCCTTGAAATATACTCTTTAACATGATTAGAATAAAATGAATTTCTTGTAATTTTGGCATGTTTTTGTTTGATAATTTTTAAAATTCTATAATAATACATTCATAATTTATTTTAAAATTCAAATAATTATTAAGTTTATTTGTTATTGATTAAATGAATTTAAGGTAGAAAATTAATAATCCTTATATTTGTTAATCATCTAATTGATTTAGAGAATAATGTCCTGGGTGATTCAATGTCCAACACATGGATTGATATCTGAATATCGATGTGAAGGAATGGCACAACTAGAAAAACACAGTAAAGAGAAAAAGGTGTTCAAAGAACCTTGTTTTCTTTATGAGGGTCCTGATATCTAAGATATTAGCCATAGATTATTTTTCTAACTTGGACGCTATTCTCAAATTTACTGTCTAATTACATTAATAATTATTTTTAAAATAGCTGGTTCTAATTTACATATATTTGAATTTCTTAAAAAAACGAGTAAAACAATATCAGGAAAAAAAATTAGATGATGCATTATCAAAAATAAAATTTCATTCAGATATGAAAATACAATTAGAACACAAAATAGTAGACACTAATCATGATCAAATCTCTATACAAAAAGAAATTCTTTCTCATAATAAAATGATAAAAATCTGGGAAAAAAATGCAGAAAAGATTAAAAGAGAAATAACAAAAATCGATGATTAAAAAATTAATATAAATTATTTGATATATTAAAAATAATTTTCTATAACAACTAACTTGTATGGTTCAATCATTTGTATTAATACTTCTGAAAAAAATTATGATATAGATGGTGTATTGTTTGTAGTTTATTATATTCCAAACTTTGTAAAAAATTAATTTATCTATTGATAAATTCCTTTATTGGAATCACTAAACATCACAATGTTTTTTGATTAACATTATAATATTTTTTTGATGTAATTATGATGATTACTTATCTGTGAGAGATTAATTTGATACATTTACTCAACTTAGGTGTTAGTACCTGTACGAATTCTTGGATCAAAATAACCGTAAAGCAAATCAGTAATGAAATGCTGATTAGGAAGAATACTGTAAGAATGTATGTTGCACCTATGATTATTGGTAGATCCATTACTGTAATTGCATC
>JAOTUX010000136.1 GCA_029863665.1 Candidatus Nitrosopumilus sp. | reverse complement strand
GGAAATTTGAATGAAGATTCTGATGATAGAATTTTAAACAACGGTTGACTTGCTGCTTTTGCTGCTGATTCCATTGATGCAATTGTTACTGCAAATGCAAGAGCACCTCCAATGTCTGAATAGTTTTTAGAATTATCCAAACTTTTGAGAGTCTCGTGAACTGCTTTTAGATCTGATGATTCTAATCCGATAAATTTTTGAGAATTCTCTTTTAAGATTCTGAGACTTTCCTCTGGTTTCCCATTGGGAAAACTTACTGCTTCATATTTTCCTACACTTGCACCTGAAGGAGCACAAACTCTCCCAAGAAATTTTCCGTCAGATTCTATGTCTACCTCAATTGTTTTACTTCCTCTACTATTGTATATGACACGTCCTTCAATTGAGGTAATTGCGACCAATTTATTCTAACTCTGATTGAACTTCTTGTTTTCGTCTCTGAATTGCTTCATAGAATGGAATTACTTGTTGAATTGTCTCTACAGTAGTCAAAAGCATTCTTCTACAACAGTATCTCTCAATCCCTAATATGTCAAGAGCTTTTATTGGATCCTCTCCCGCTTTTATTTTATTTTCATAATCATCAAATTTATCGGCAATTAAATTCCCACATGTAAAACATCTAACAGGAATTAACATACGAAGGGAAACTAATGAAGGATTATAAAAACCATACAAGGAGATTTTATTGCGGGCGTCGCCCAGCCTGGCCAAAGGCGCTAGCTTGAGGGGCTAGTCTCTCAGGAGTTCGTGGGTTCAAATCCCATCGCCCGCATACCTAATTTTGAAAATTATTTTTTCAGATTTTGTAAATTTTTAATTAGTTCAGTTCTTCGTTTTTCTTCAGTTATTGCAGATCTAACATCATCTACAAGAATTCTATTTACATCAATCTTTCTTCTGACTTCTTTTACTACTTTATCATACATTGAAAAAGTGTAAAGATGAAGATACAAATTTTCCATTACTTCAAAAATTCTCACCGCTTCGTCAATTTCCCCAATTCGAATTTTATCAAATACCATTCTTTTCAATTCACCTACACAATCTAGTAATCCTAAAACATATGATTCTGACATTACTGATAATTTTTCATCAGAAGGAATTTCTTTTTTCTCTACAATTGCGATAAGACATGCAGCTTCTACAAACTCTTGTTCTGGAGTAACTAGATATCTTCTTAGTCCTTCAATAGTTTTCTTCTTATATTTTTTTAACAATATGTCTGCTTTTTTCAAATTATCTTTACCCGTCTTCATATCTCCTTTGTGAACAGCAATTATTGATCTACTGCAAAGAATAATTATTTCTCTTGTATTTTTTAATAAAAATTCTCTTGTATTTTGAATCTCTTCTAATGATTTTGCAATTTTGTTTAATGCCGGTTTTACATTCTTTAATGTCATGTTTAGTGATATTCAAAACTAAGATAAAGCCGTTTGCAAATATCTTATTACAATTCAATATATCTTGCAACTCTTTGATTTCTGAAAAGTCTAACTTGTGGAATATTTGAAATTACAAAAAGTAAAATTATATCTACATTTAATATATTTACAAACTTTAAATTATGATATTCGAGATTTATTCAACTAAATTCTAAGATATGCCTTCTGTTTTGATCTTCTTTAGCCTTTGAATTATTCTGAATAGTTAAAACTCATTTTAAAAGTAAAATTTGATTATTGTGTTGATCTTCTATTTAAAATAATCATACAAAGCTCTTATTTTGGAATAATTTTCATGTACAGTATGGAAATTACTGTCGATCAAATGTATAAAATTGAAAACAAGGGTCATGATATGGGATTTTTAAAAAAATTCATGATGGAAAATGCAGGTGCTGCATCAGTTAGACGTTTAGTTGATAAGCTTAGTAATGTAGAATCAAAAAATATTCTCATTTTTGTGGGATTAGGAAACAATGGCGGTGACGGTTTGGTAATGGCAAGACATCTAGCTGGCTATGGTGCTCAAGTTACAGTGATGCTTCTTGGTTCTCCTGAAAAAATTAAAACTGATGAAAGTAATTGGAATTGGTCTATTTTGCAGAAAATGCCCTCTGTAAAATTAATATCTGGAGATTCTTTTGATTTTGATTTTAACCCAGATGTCATAGTAGATGGTATATTGGGTACTGGTATTGCTGGAGAAATTAAAGAACCCTATGCATCTGCTATAAACTATATCAATCAAACAAATTGCTACAAGTTTGCAGTAGATGTTCCTTCTGGATTAGATCCTCAAACTGGAGAAACTGCAAATATTTATACAAAATGTGATATGACTGTCACTTTTCACAAAATGAAAAAAGGTATTCCTAAAAGAAAAGATTTGACTGGAGAATTATATGCAGAAAAAATTGGTATTCCACCTGAAGCTGAAGAGGGTATATTATGAAAGTATATCAAATTCAAGTTGGAAATATGCAAAATTTTTCGTATATAGTTGAAGATGAGAA
This sequence comes from Candidatus Nitrosopumilus sp., assembly GCA_029863665.1. GTDB lineage: Archaea > Thermoproteota > Nitrososphaeria > Nitrososphaerales > Nitrosopumilaceae > Nitrosopumilus. Next base: position 1,899 of record JAOTUX010000136.1, on the reverse strand, counting down.
TACAAGTGAAGCAATTGTAATTGATCCATCTTGGGATCTTATAGAGTTAGAACTGATTATAAAAAAAAATAATCTAAAAATCAAATACATCGTTAATACACATCATCATTTTGATCACACTTTAGGCAATCAAGCAATGACTGAATCTACCAAAGCTCCTATCATTCAACATGAATATTCAGAATTAAAGCATGACATAACAGTCAAAGATGGAGATGTCATAGAATTTGGTAACTCAAAATTAAATGTGCTTCATACTCCAGGTCATTCTAAAGATAGTATTTGTCTAATAGGTGATGGTAAAATCTTTTCAGGCGATACATTGTTTGTTGGAAATACTGGTCGAGTTGATTTACCTGGAGGAAGTGCAAAAGAACTCTATCATAGTCTATTTGATGTTCTTTATCCCTTAGATGATGGATTAGTATTGTATTCTGGTCATAATTATGGTCATTCAGAAGTATCTACTATTGGACAAGAAAAGATTACTAATCTTGTAATGCAAAAAAGAACTGAACAACAATTTGTTGAAATGATGGGTTAGTGGTTTTTTGGAAAATTTTGAGCTATTTGGAAATGTTAGTCAAGCTCAACATTTTCTTGAATCTGTAAAATCAGGAAGATTTCTTTTCTCCTTTGTTATTTCCTATACTGAAACATGTGAAATTCCTGGAATTACTTTTGCTGGGGCAAATAAGGATTCAATACAGTTTACTCCACCTGCTGATGCAGAATATCTTCATTATGGATATTGTAAAACTATTGATACAATACCAATGACTCCTGATGGAAAGCCTACTCCTGGATTATTAACGAAAACTGCTTTAGAATCATCCAGTATTTCTCATTTGACAATTAACGCAGGTAGTAAAATTCCTCCTCAATTGCCTTTTATAGAAACAGATTTGTCTTTTGGAAAGAATATTTTGACTCAAGATGCAATGAGTGATTCTCAAGTATCACGTGCTGTTGATTATGGTAGAATTGTTGGAAGAAGTATGGCATCTCTTACTGATTGTCTAGTAATTGGTGAAAGTATTCCTGGTGGGACCACAACTGCATTAGCTGTATTGAAGGCATTTGGTTTTAATGCCAAAGTAAGTTCTAGCATCCCGAATAACCCTATTGTATTGAAAAATAAAATTGTTAATTCTGCACTTGAAAGAATTGATTCTGAACATCCTTACAGTATTATTGCAAAAGTTGGTGATCCTATGATCCCTTTTGTTGCAGGAATGTTAAGTTCTGGTTCAGATGTTTCTAAAATTATGTTAGCTGGTGGTACTCAAATGGCTGCTGTATTGGCCTTTGCATCAAAAATTGGGTTCAATGAAAAGAACACCATAATTGGAACAACCTCTTATATTACGAATGATGAAAGTGCTAATTTTAAAAATCTTATCAAAGAAATTGTAGACATCCCAGCAATTTCTGTAAATCCTAACCTGGAAAATTCACAATATTCTGGACTAAAAGCATTTTCTGAAGGATTTGCAAAAGAAGGTGTAGGTGCTGGCGGTAGTATTATCTCTTCTATGTTAAAAACTGGAAATAATACTACAAAATTTTTAGAATTGGTAGAAAAAGAATATCATCGATTATTTACTTCATTGTAACTGCTTTTGTTGCTACTCCTACACTGTCATATCCACGGTATTCCATTCTTTTTAATCCCTTTACAAGAATTGGTGTTGCCATCTCTTTTCTGTAGCCAATAATTGAACACATTGTTATTCTAAATAATGATGAAATTATTTCCTGATAAAGTCTATTTTTTTACTTATTCTGAAGACTTTTCATCTTTTACTGCTTCAGCTGGTGCCTCTGCTGCTTCAGCTGGTGCCTCTGCTGCTTCAGCTGGTGCCTCTGCTGCTTCAGCTGGAGATTTAGATGCTGTTT
>JAOTUX010000135.1 GCA_029863665.1 Candidatus Nitrosopumilus sp. | reverse complement strand
ATTTGATGTAAACTATTCTTGCTTGAGATGTGGTACTGCTGTCTCTAATACTGAACTTTCTCGCTTACCTGAAATCAAGTGCATTTGTGGTTTCAAAGTATTTACCAAAGTAAGACCCCCTGTAGTTAAAACAATAAAAGCAATTTAGACTATCTGTCTTTTTTGTAACTGTGCTCTCTTTGTAAATGAGTTCTCATGTCATCCATGTTTGAGAAATATTTGCTGCATTTTTTACAGTCATACTGTAAATCTTTGCCGTGAATAATTTGTTTGTGATTCATTAGTTCTTCTTCTTTTGAAAACTTTTTATCACAAACATTGCATTTATTTTTTTTAAAAAATCTCACTTTTATCCAAACTCTGCTTTCTTTTTATCCCAACAATTCCTGCAAAGCTGACCTTCGATTTTCCACTTTCCTTTTGGATTATACCTGATTAGTCCTATCTTTCCTCCACATAGTACGCAATAGTTCTTTCTTGCACCGTGATCTTCCTCTTTTTTGTCAAAACATTTCTTACACAACAAACCTTCCATATCCCACTGCCATCTAGGCTCCCACAAATCTGTGATCTTTTGAGTTGTCCCACATGTCACGCATGGCTGCCTGACTTTTCCCTCATAGTATTCCTTTGACTTATCAAAATGACAATCTCCGCATAATGGGCCTTTGATGTTCCATTCTCTTTTCGGTTTGTGTTTATGTGTAAGCTCTTTATCACAAACTGTACAAAATGATGGTTTTTTACTAAATAGTCCCATAATCTCTATTCAGATTTCAAATAATTTAATCTATTAAATGTAATAAAAAATAGTAGTACTACAGTTTGAGTAATTCAGTTCCTCTTTTGACTGAGATATACTATCTCTCTAGTTCATAAATTGATGTTCTGTACAGTTTTGAAAGATCAATTTTAGATGCTCCTTTTGCACTTTGAATAAAACCCTTGATTTTATTGAATTTCCTTTCTTGATTTTCTTTGAATTCTATTCCTACCATCTCATAGATTTTAATGACTCTTGAGTAGTTTTGGTGCCTTTCTCTGTACATCTGATGACTATTGTATCTGTAACGTCTATTCCTGACACTACTTTTATTATCTCAAATTTTAATGTGATTTGTTTAACTAACATGCTTTGTTTTTGGCTCTTCTTGAATCTCTTAACACAACTTACGTTAGGTGATGCAAATAAAAATAATAATTATTGCTTATTGTCTTAAGATTTTCTCAAGAGCTTGACTTGCATTTAGCATGCCTTCTCTCTTGGCAAATTCTTCGATCATTTTGTATTGTTTTTCAGTAAAACATACTGGCATTGAACGTCTTTCCATGAATGTGCTTGGAATTATTAACTAATATCTTTTTCTCTCAGGTTTGATCTCTGTTCTTATTTTGTATGTCATTTTTTTAAAATAATTCTCTTTTATTTTTGTAATTTTATTTTAAAATTTACTAATCATTAAAGGATTTTTTAAAATGTTACATCGTAGAACTTAGATAAAGTGATTTGATTGTTTCTTGTTATGCTTTTTTTATAGAAATCTCAATTGATGAAACATTTCTATTTTTCCCATCTTCTGATACAAGTGATTCTGAATCTATTTTGATATCTCCTAACACAAATGCAGGTTTTGTTTTATTTAGTACCATTTGTACTACATCTACAGCACGTCCTATGCTGAGCCCTCTGGCTTTGATTGTGATTATTGGTATTGTTGCTAGCTGAATTATTGCAGAAGTGACATAAGTCATCAATGGCTTTTTTCCAATGAAAATTGTATCGTTTGTGTTGTTTGACATGTGTTGATGGTTTTACTGTATAATTTAAACTGAGTATATTGAGCCCTAAATCCAATAAAAAGAAAAAAAGAATATTTGAAAATAATGATATAATTTGGTTTAAAATCAATTAAACAAAACTAGATTAAAATCAATTACTACGGTGTTTTGACAGACATTCTTTACAATATACTGGTCTGTCTGGTTTTGGTTCAAAAGGTACCTCTGAATCTGTACCGCAATCAGTACATTTGATGGGATACATTTTTCGATTTTCTGACATGTCTTTCTACCTACTGTCTTACATAAAAATCAATTAAATCTCACTGATCTAAAATTTTCTTATAATATTTATTATAACTTATTTTTTAAAAAATTCTTTCAGTATCTAATTTCTAGAATTATGGATTATTTTTATAATCTTTATTTCCGAAAGATATTTCCACCGTTGGGAAATGTGTTGTGGCCACACTTTCCATCATTCGTAAGATATTTCAAACCAATTTTTTTATGTGATACATGGGGAAAATGCGTCAAATTTTGGTAATTGGAAATAATACAAATGGATGCACATCAGTGCATGAAAAACTAGCATATGAGATTGGACAGGAAATTGCAATGTCTGATTCTGTTTTGATTACTGGGGGATTGGGTGGAGTAATGACTGCTGCAGCTCATGGAGCTCATGATGCAAATGGTATGACTGTGGGAATAATACCACAAGATGATGCTGCCATGGCTAATCCATTTTGTGACGTTGTAATTCCTACTGGAATGGGCTTTGCTAGAGATTTTCTAAATGCATTAGCTGCAGATGGTGTAATTATTGTGGGTGGTGGCTCTGGCACTTTATCTGAAGCCTGCGCTGCATATATGAGCAAAAAGCCTATGGTTGCAATTCGAAATCTGGATAGTTCAATCAATCCTTATATTGATGGTTTTCTTGATCACAGAGAAAATATCAAAATCATTGGTGTAGATACTCCAAAAGATGCAGTACAAAAAATTTTGGAATTAATTTCTGAATAAAAATTTGCATGTCTTGTGTGCTTAACTACTTTTAATCTAGTACATATCAGTCATATTTACAAACAATTACTCTGAGAATAATTTAGGAAAACATTGATGATGAGTTAATTTTATAGAAAATAAAAATTTAATTTTGATTTTTATAGTAAAGTTTGATTACTTCATCTACAACAACATTTGTGTCTGCATCTTTTTCTGTACTTAAAAGAAGCAAATGATCCTCACCCAAATAAAAGGAAAATCGTTTGACTTTATCATGTTCTGCTAAAGTATAGATTGTTTTACCTAGCCATTTTGACATGTCTTTGCGAGCTTGCCAATTAATTATTGACAGATTCACTAATTCATTTTCTGCATGATCTGATAACAGGCTGCTTGTGCCCTCACGTAATCCCCCCGCAACACGTTTAGCCCATGAATCATAAACTGTTGCAAACCTGATTTTAGGATTAATCTCTAAAATCTGTGAACAAAAACTTTCATAATTCATTGACTTTCCTACATCTCTTTAATTATTAGAGTTTGTCTTTAATATTCTCATTCTAGGCATTAACATCCATTTTTAGACAAACACGAAATCTTTTATTCTAATCATGTGTTATTACTGTATGTTTTTTCATATTTCACATGTACAGGAAAGTGAGTGATAAAAGTTGCAAAAGCATATGTTATGATGAATTGTCATTTGGGCTCAGAAAAAGAGATAATCACCTTGCTAAAAAAAATAGAGGGCGTAAAGGAAGCTCATGGTACACTTGGTCTTTATGATGTTGTTGCACAAATAGAATCTGGCTCTGAAGAGAAAATTCAAGAAATTATTACTGGGATTATCCGTAAAATCCCAAAAATTCAATCTACTGTAACTTTGACTCGTTCAGAATCTGGAGAATTATTTCAAGCATCTGAAAAACTAATTGGAATGATGTTGGGGCAAAATCTTGCTCAAGCATATGTTGTGATTCATTGTGATAAAGGATATGAATTTCCTACATTAAAGAATCTGAGTCACATACCAGAAGTAAAAGAAGCAGATGTTGTTTTTGGATTTTATGATGTTATTTGTAAAATAGAGGCCTCAGATCATAAAACATTGGAGAATGTTATCACCAAGGCTATAAGGTCAATACCTCATATTGCAAGCAGTATGACTTTGAATATAATTAATGAACAAGAATCTTAGATGTTATTCGATATTCTTACTTTGTATATCTTTCCAGTATTCTTCTATCATTTGTAATACTTTACTATAAGCCTTAAACTGCTCATCTGTTATATTTTTCCAAAATCCTTCCCATTCATACATGGATTTTTTTGCTATTTCAAAATTAGACTCTTTAATTGCATAGGACCACATTTCAAAAAACTGTTGTATTAGAATTTCTGTACTCTGTTTTGAATTGTTTTTCCATGCCTCTATTCTTTTTATAATTTCCGAGTTTGATTCTAAAACTTTTTTCCATACTAGTGGATAGTTTATTGGAGAATCTATGTAATTTTATGCCAAAAATCATAGCTTTGTCTTACTCTCTCTTGTAAATCATTATTTGTTGACAATATGTTTGATTGAGATGTACTGTCATTTTTATTTATCAATATAATCTGAACAATTTTAAAAGATA
>JAOTUX010000134.1 GCA_029863665.1 Candidatus Nitrosopumilus sp. | reverse complement strand
ATTTGTAATCCAATCTCTAATTGCCTCATTGATTGCATCTTTTAGAGTTTTTGAACCTGATTTTACAGGATGAACTTTTGAACCAAGCAAATTCATCCTAAACACATTAAGCTTTTGACGAATTGTGTCTTTGTATCCCATGTATACTTCTGCTTTCATTCCTAAAACGGCACATGCCATTGCAGTGGCAACGCCATGTTGTCCTGCACCTGTTTCTGCAATGATTCTTTTTTTGTTCATTTTTTTTGCTAAAAGAGCCTGACCTAATGTATTGTTGATTTTATGAGCTCCTCCATGCAACAAATCCTCACGCTTGAGGTATATTTTGGCCCCTCCAATTTTTTCTGATAAATTTTTTGCGTAATATAATGGGGTTGGCCTTCCTGCATATACTTTGAGATAATAGTCTAGTTCTTTCTTGAATTTTTTGTCGTTTTTAAATTTTAGATAGTTTTCTTCTAACTCTTCAATTGCCGGCACTAGTGTTTCGGGAATGTATTTCCCACCAAATTCTCCAAATTTTCCATTTTTAGGATATTTCAATATGAGTTCACCAATTTTCTTACCTGTTCTGTAATATTATCACTTTTCATGATGCTTGAGCCTATTAAGAAAGCATCTGCTCCACATTTTTTTAGATATTGAATGTCATCGGAGGTTTTAATTCCACTCTCTGATAGTATTATTCTTGATTTTTGATATCCTTCTAGAATTATTTCTGTAGTTTTTAGTTCAATTTCTAATGTATCTAAATTTCTGTTGTTTATTCCAATCAAGTCTGCATCTGTTCTTAATGCATTCTCAAATTCTTTTTGTGTGTGGACCTCTAAAAGTATCTTCAATCCCTGTTTATGACCATAATTAATAAACTCATCAATGTCTTTAAGGAATTTTTGGTCAAATAATGACTGAATCAATAATATAAAATCCGCACCTATTTTTTTTGCTGCATCGATCTGAATTTTGTCAATCATAATGTCTTTCATGAGTAAAGGTACATCTACTACTTGCCTTACTTTCATAAAATATTCTGGAGATCCGTTAAACAAATGTGGTTGAGTGAGAACTGATAATGCCTTTGATCCTCCTTCAATCATTTGTTTTGCAATACTTGCTGGCTCTGTTATGGTCCTAATTTTTCCTAATGATGGTGATGCAAATTTTATTTCAGTTAACAGTGTGGCATGTGGGTTACTTTTGATTATTTCAATTAAATCATTATTTGATTTTTGTAAATTTACATCTACATCATATACTCCATCATCAATTGCTGCTTGAGAATTATTTACTAATTTTCTTAGAATATTTTTAGCCATTATGTCATCTCTCTTAATCTTGAAATATCTCCTGTATCCTCGACAAACTTTTCTAGTAATTTTAATGCCTTTCCACTCTTTATTGTATTTAGTGCAATTTCTACTGCCTCTTCAAAATTCTTTGCAATGTTTGAAACAATTAACCCTCCGGCTGCATTAAGTGCTGTAGTTTCAATCATTGCTTGATTTGCAGTATTGTTTAACACACCTACAAATGATTCGATAGATTCTTTTTTTGTTTTAATCTGAATGTCCTCTAATTTTGATTTGTGTAAACCCACAATTTCAGGATCAATTGCATTCATCAGCACTTTATTTTCTTTAAGAATACATACGCGATTAACTGCACTTGTAGAAAACTCATCCATTCCGTCATCTGAACGAACTGTCATAATATTTTCAGCTCCCTTTCTTTTGAGTATTAATGGTAATCTATCTAAATATTCAGTTGAAAAAACCCCTATCAGTTGATTCTTTACATTAGCTGGGTTTGATAATGGCCCTAAGAGATTAAATGCCGTTCTTTTTCTAATCTGTTTTCTTGCAGCAGAAACATGTCTCATTGAAGGATGGAATTTCTGTGCAAACATAAAACAAATGTTGTGTTTTTGTAAAATGTCTGTAATCTGTACAGACTCTTGGTTCAAATCATATCCAAAATACTCAAAAATATCTGCACTACCTGTAATTCCTGAACTGGAACGATTACCGTGTTTTGCTACAATTCCACCTGATGCTGCAACCACAAATGACGCAGTAGTTGATATGTTGAATGTTTGAAGCTTGTCTCCTCCAGTACCGCACATGTCTATTATGGTTCCTTGGTTTTTAGGATTGATTTTAAGAGAAAACTCTTGCATTTTGTCCAACATTCCCAATAATTCATCATCTGTTTCTCCTTTATCTACTAAATTTGATAGAAAATCTATATTCTGTTTATCATCTGTTTTCCCAGAAAGAATCTCAATCATTATAGTATTCATTTCATCATAAGTCAAGTCTATCTTTTGTTGAAGTTTAGAAATTAAATCTGAAATCATTTCCTCTCCTTAACCTGTCTGATAAAATTTGCAAGAATTTTTTTCCCATCTTCAGTCATTATTGATTCTGGATGAAATTGAACTCCTTCTATCAGATACTCTTTGTGTTTAATTGCCATAACTTCTCCATCATCTGTAGCAGTTGCTGTTATTTGTAAAACCTCTGGAATCTGCGTTTTATCTCCTACCAAACTATGATATCTAGTTGCTCTGAATGGATTTTTTACATCTTTGAATAATTCCGAATCTCTATGATTTACTAAACTTGTTTTTCCATGTCTTACACATCCTGCATTTGTGACTTTTCCTCCAAAAGCGTGGATGATTCCTTGATGTCCTAAACAAACTCCTAGAATGGGAGTAGTTTGCCCCGTATTTTTGATTACTTTTGAACATATCCCAAAATATTTTTCATCTTCTGGAGTTCCTGGACCTGGAGAAATAATTATTGCATCATAGTTATTTTCTTTTATTTCATCTAATGTTATCTTGTCATTTCTTATCACATCACAAGTCACCCCTAATTCTCCAAGATATTGAGCAATATTGTATACAAATGAATCATAATTGTCAATGATTAGAAATTTCATTTAGATGCCTCTTTTAATGCTTGAAGCATAGCACCTGCTTTATGTTCTGTTTCCTTGAATTCATTTTCTGCAACAGAATCAGAAACTATGCCTGCCCCTGACTGAACAAACCCTTTCTCACCTTCGATGAAAATGCTTCTAATTGCTATTGCAAAATCACAACAACCATTGTATGAAAAATATCCTACCGCTCCTGCATATGGTCCTCTCGTCTCATCTTCTAATTCTGCAATTATTTCCATGGCTCTGACTTTTGGTGCTCCTGAAACTGTTCCTGCCGGAAATACTGCTTTGTAGGCATCAAACATGTCATTTTTTGATGCTAAATTACCCACAATGTGACTAACTATATGTTGAACATGACTGAATCGTTTTATCTGCATTAGCGATTCTGGATGGACTGTTCCAAATTTACATACTCTGCCAATGTCATTTCTTCCTAAATCTACTAACATTGTGTGTTCTGCTAATTCTTTTTCGTCATGAAGTAATTCCTCTGCCAATTGCTTGTTCTTCTCTTCATCATTTGTAATTTTTCTGGTACCTGCAATTGGAAAAGTTTCAACTTTGTCATTAGTGATTCTAACTAGCATTTCTGGTGATGCCCCGATAATTGTCTTTGAATCTTGTTTTAGATGATACATGTAGGGCGATGGATTTAGTTTACGCAGTGTTTTGTATAATGTTAGATTATCCCCATGTGTTTTAAATGCAAATTTTCTTGATAATACAACCTGAAAAATATCTCCATCATGGATATATTTTTTTGCCTTATCTACAATCTTGCTAAATTGACCTTCATCCATATTTGCTGTTATTTCACTTGAATGAAAATCATCAAACTTACCTTCTCCTATCTGTAATTTATCAAATCTATTTTCATCATGATAAAAATAAAATAATTTTTTGTGTAAATTATCATATAATATTCCATCATCATAAATTCCAAATTCCATTAATGGCTCTGCTGAATTGGTACTATTTGGAATATCTTCTACTAAACTAATTGCATCATAATTTACTACCCCTACTGCTCCTCCTAGATAACGATAACTTTGATCTTCTGATTTTCCTAATAACTTTTTTAATTCTTTAAATGGATCTGTTGTCTGGATAGTCTCTACTTTGTCTTTCCTAATAATTTCTACTCTATCTGAATATCCTTTGAGAACTATTTTTGGATCAAATCCCATCACTGATGTCTCAGCTAATACCTCTGGGCCTGTTAGTGATTCAAAGAGAAATGAATGAGAATAATTCCTAGAAATTTTGTTATAAATTTGAAATTGGTTTTCAGTTAAATCTAGAGGTATCACTTTCGGTTGAGTATTTCCAAAGATGTCCACCCATAGACAAAATCTTGATGGTTTATTATTTAAATTAATGAGTATGTTTTCATGTTACTTTTTTTGTCTGAAAAAATTGATTTTTTATGCCTGAATTGATTACCGTATAGTACGGTACCTTTATATCATATTTGATCGTAAGATAATCATCATGC
>JAOTUX010000133.1 GCA_029863665.1 Candidatus Nitrosopumilus sp. | reverse complement strand
AAAAATAAACTCAGAATAGATCTAAGCAGAAAAAGATAGAACCCAGAGTTCTAAATCGTAGATATTGTAATTTCATCAAATAATTCTTCTGCCTTTTTAATAATTGATTTATCATCAGCACCAGGCTCTGCAGTTATCAAAACCAAGTTTTCTCCTATAGGTACGCTGATAACCAAAGTTTTTGTTCTTCTAGATGCAATATAATCCACGGATCCTAGCAGATCATCAAGTTCCTTTCTCATCTTAAAGTCTAATTGCATCTGCATGTACAACATGTCCATATTTCCATCATCCAGTAGCGGGGTAATGCCTTTCTTGAAACCTCCAGCCACAAGATTTCCTAGTGAATTAATCACTCCAACATGTCTTACTTGGTCCTCTTTGGATAATTCTTGGCAGGCTGTTTCTAGTTCTTGTATATGTTTTGTACTTAAAATTGTCATATTATGTTCTAAATATTAGCAACACCACATATTGTATTTTTCCATTATCAAACATATTTGATAGCATACATAGCAACTACAGTAGTAATACTCACATTTTTACAATTTCTCTATAAGTTATTTGGACAAATAATTCCAAATGTGATTTGGGGTTTTTTCAAGGAATTTGACACAGGAGTTGTTCTTGTAGCAATATTCGTCTTTATACTTGCCTGGATGCTAAAAGCAAGACCTCATAATAGGACAAAGATCTATTTACTAGTTGAATTTGATGTGTTTGGAGCCGAATCAACAATTGATGGGATTCGAACAGAATTCAAAACACATGATGTATCTTGGAGATTCATGAAAGAATACAAAAAAGCATATCCATTATGTAATTTTGTTCAAGTCTCACGAAGAGGTAAGGCAGTACATTCTTGAAACGAAAGTTGATATTGGCAGCAACACAAATTGGGACAAGATAATTCTATGGTTTCTTGTTGGACTTGCAATATCTGTAGGCGTAATAGGAATTTGGAAGTTGTATGAAAAATATCAAAGACATTAAAAAGCAGATGAAGAATTTATTGATACAGAATATGCATACTGATAATTTCTTCGCGTTGCTTTTATGTAAAAAAATATTACAGAATTTAGATAGGAATGTGGCTTCTTCCCGACCGGTGCCTCACAACCGTCTTTTTCTATTCATATGAAACATCAGAAGAACTTATGAACTTGCCAAATTCAGTTTGAGCAATTGAATGCCAAACTCTTGATTCTGCTTGTAATTCCAATTCTCGTAACTTTTTCTGCCAATCAAAACATGCATGGCTTGTGGTTGCCACAATCCCCCGAAGAACTTCTTGAGAAATGTCAACTGATCTTTGTTGGAAAAATAACCCCTGTAAACTCTGGAGTTTGAATAGCCAAATTCGTACGAAGTGGAAAAAGACGGAACTTCACAAACAGTTGTTGAAGACTATCTCCTCACGCTTGACGAGTACACAGTACATGTAGAAGAATTTCTAAAAAATCCACAGGATGTAGATGTGGTAACAGTAAGACAACCAACAGTCAGCATTCCTGGACGAGTTGTCCCTCATGGAGGATTTGAGATTGGCGACAGGGCATTGTTTTATGTCGAGACTTTAGATGGCACCAATACGTATTCGAAAGAGTCATTTCTTATCCCAGATCAATGCCATGCAAATTCTGTACTACTAAAGCCAAGAAAGATTGGAGGGGATTTAGATGTTCCAAAATGATATTGAAAAACAGGAGAAATTTATGGCAAATTTGCCCATAACATTTATGGCCCAGAATGATATGGGCACACTGTTTGGTGCCAGTCTGGAATATGATTTGTCCATCAGCAAGCAAGTTGGAAAAATATACAATGAGAAAGTATTTCATGAAAAGATCACAGCAGATGTCAACCCCTGCAAATGACTGTCAGTTGCAGAATGGGATTTTACACCTGATGCTGGAAACTACTTGGTCAATGGAAGAATATACAAAGAAAACTCCAACTTGCCTATTGGAAACCAATTTTTTTCTGTGTCCCCTGAGTCACCGCTAAAACAATTCAAGTCAGGCATTCCAATTGAAGAAATTCAATGCAAAGAGTATTTGGTCCTTGTAAGAAAACATAACGGTTCTCCTGTGTGCATCACCACTGACAATTCCAGAATTGATTGAAAGGGATTAGATGTTAACTAATAATGTAGTATCTGAGAGTTCAAGGCTTTGCAGTGAGATACCAGATGTTGGATTATGCAAAGCCTCAATTGAGAAATACTATTTTGATTGGGAAACTAACTCTTGCAAGTCATTTACATGGGGAGGATGCGGTGGAACTGTTCCATTTGACACGATTGAACTATATCAGAGTGTGTGCAATTAGGATGAGATATGAAAATGAATAGTAGTATTTTGATAATTATTATAATTGCAATCATTACATTTTCTGCAGGTGCTATTGTGGTGTGGACAGAATATGGATCTGTTTGCAATAAATCAGTTACCGACCATCTTCAAAAGTATTCCAATTTGTTTGATGACAATTTTGTTGGAATACTTGCCATTGAAGGAATTAGCCTTCCTTTTGGAGTAAATGAATCCAGCATACAATAATGTGTGAATCATGTACTTGAGAAAAGAAAGACAGACAAAAATTTGAAGACAATGCTTTCCTCAAAATCTACCAGTATGGATGATGTTGGAAAACTGCTTACTCTAAACCAAGTCAATTACAATCCTGACACACTGGTTGTGACGGGGCCCTGCATTTGAAGGAGATCCTGGATGTGGTGCAGTAATTGACACTGATTTCCAGACTAGATGGTTTAAGATAGATTTAATCTCAGATCCCAAAAAGATGACGATGTATTCAGAAAACCCTCATCCTTGCAAAGTAAACACAACATCCTGCTTATTAGATAGACACGAGTTGATTTGACACTAAATGAAATCATTTCCATCAATCCTTAATTTCTGACATATGATAAAATGACCAGAGGTGAGAAAATGAATATTTATGATACAAAGACAGTTTCCTGCAGAAGTTGTGGCAAGTCTATTGGTGAGATTGATTATGATGCAGAAGTAATGCTTCCTCAATGTGGTTATTGTGCAAATCCGATGCCTGAAGGAGACAACAGTGCATACACTGCAAGCTATTTCAAGAACAATCCTCCTCTGAAAAAATCAAAAATAGTTGAGCCACTAAAGCATTAAGCAGGTACTTGTGTGATTAGTCCAACTCATCCAAGTATACTTCCTCATTTTCTGAAGGGTCAATTTCAATTTGCTCAAAACTGGTGCCATTGCACTGTTGGGCATTCTGTGATTATTATGACTCCTGCCTTTTTGGAGAACACGTTACCGCAAGACTTGCAGACTCTCAATTCATCCAATGTAGCCATGAGATTACAAGTGTATGATCCTTATTTTACATATTGCAAAAATCCAACTCTGGTAAATTATAAAAGTTGAATTTAATTTTCTACCGATAATTATTCATAGAAAACAAAAGACAAATTATCCACCAAGTTTAAATCCATGGAATCACACACTGCCTTTGCCGTCACAAGGTTTGAAGGCAAAACCTAGTTGGGAAAACCACACGGAAAGAAAAACCTTCAATTGACATATGATAAAGTGATTTTTCCCAATTCGTGATGTATTTTTGATCTTAATTTACACGTGAGTCATGGAATCTTTTTCTGTTACAACTAGTTAAATTTCCAAAGAATCGAATGATTGAAAAGTTTTGAATTATTTATTGAATGTTTGAATATCTGGGGACGGTAAGATTTGAACCCATGATCTCCAGCACCCGAGGCTGGCAGTATACCAAGCTAACCTACATCCTCAAAAAACAACTAGATTAGCAAGATTTTAACAATGAGCATGATCTCATAACAGATCAAAACATCAGACTATGATATTTGCAATGAACATTCATCAGAACATATTCTTCTGTTAAACACATCTTCATATTCCCTGTTACAATGTACGCATTTTCTGAAACTCATAATTCTATTGTGCATTTTATGGATATAAGCACGACGTGTTTAATGAAATATTCTGAGAATATTTTTTGGTGACAATAATAATTCTACACAATTTGATCATCCTAGAAACTTTTTTTACATAATGGGGTTTCCACATTGGTACTAATTTTGTATCACTAACTATATCCCCATACACATTATACTCCCAATTAAATTTGAACCGTGAAAAATCTTCAAATAAACTTTCGTTATGACGCCAGTATGCTAATTCTGTGTCCTAGGAGAAAGATCATCTTTTTACTTTTTGTCGATAAACATATTAACACATTCTTGTTGATGAATAGGTTTTGAATACATTACATTCTTGAACAAGAATCAAAAAAACATAAAAAAACTATCAACAATAAAAAATCTTATCGATTAATATTATGATTAAAATTATTTTTTAGCAAAGAACTCTTGTAACTTTTGCTTTTTTTCATTCATATGAAAAATAGATTCAGTATG
>JAOTUX010000132.1 GCA_029863665.1 Candidatus Nitrosopumilus sp. | reverse complement strand
TTTCAATTGTAAATGTTGGAATGATAATGTTTAGCTTAATTAAGAAAAGACATAGTAACAAAAAACAAGTCACATCAGAGGCAACATAAGTTAATCACAGATTTGTCAAATACAAATTATAAAAAAACCCATGTTAAATACGGTTTGTCGATCTAAAAGAAATCAGATAGAGTTTTTTGTCTCATTAGCGTTACAATATTTCCACGAGAAAGCCATTCAGATTTACTAATGCTCATTTTATTTGATGCTAAAAGCAATGCGTGTTCAAAATCATCAGAAATTATAGGGTTTTGTTTCATGGCCTCACGGATTCCCTCACGAACCTGCCATACACCGACAGGGATGGCATATTCGGGTCGGATTTCCCTTAAAATAACAACACCTGCTTGAATTTTCTTTTTATTTAGATATTCTGCCACTCCTAATTTAGCTGCAAAATAAGCACCGGCAATAGCAGGAGGATGATCAATCCCACGAGCATCCTCAGAATCAGATCCAAATCCCAAAATACCATTAGAATACCAAGCTTCAATCATTTCGTATATCCATCTATGAGGAAATAAAACAACAGAGAAAACATTTCCTAGATGCTCATAGGAGAAAACCCTACATGAATCAATCAAACTGTAATCTAAAATTTCATCAACAAGTGATTTAGAAATTATATCGTCAGTAGCAGTTATGCTCCATCTAGTAGGAACTAGTTTTCTTTTTTGCCCTAGCATTCCAATACTAAAACATTTTTGAATTTTTGAAATTTCAATTCCAGAATTATATAAATTCAAAACAGCATCCTGTGCTTTCAAATCCACATCATAAAATGTTCTTTCAATGGGTTTAACAGAAGTGGTTCCAGAAAATTTTGCAGATTTTATCTCCCCCATAGGACCAAATGGTGCACTTTCGCCATCAAGGGACACATTTGAGGAAGTTTTTTTTTGAAAAATCAGATCAGAATCAATTGGCTTTGAAGACATTGTTACTTCTTGAAGATTTTCAATGTATCGTCCATCTGTTTGATCAATTGGAGTTTTTTTTATTCCACGAATCAAGTTTAATCTAAAATTCACAATTTCTTCTAGAGATTTACCTTTCCATTTCTCAGGACTGTCAAGTAAGCTTGTATCCCCATGAATCGGTGGAACCATCGGACCAACAAAGACTTCGGGATAATTATAAGATCCCACAAAAACTGATGGAGGACTAGTGCCACTAATTGAATCAGAAGAAAACTGATTACTATATTTTGAGAGAGTTTCATGCCATTTCATCAAAATTGAACGTCGTATATCTTGGGAATTAGAAGGCACGTATTTTTATGCTTAAATTAAGTCTATTAACTTGCCTAATTACAAAACATGATAACTAGTCAACGTTAAACATTTGGAAAAAAGATTAGAAAAATTTCACTTTATTTATGTACTAAAGAACATGTGCTTTATGTAAATAGTTTAGAAAAAGAAGAAAAGAAATCGTCAGTTCTAAAACAAGAAATTCTAGATAAAATGGCAGGACTAATAACTACATCATTGGATCTAGTGACAGTTCTGGCATGGAATGATACAATAAAGATTTCTTTAAAGAAATTATTAATAGTTCAGATACAATAGAGCTGATGTTACTTTATGCAGTAATAGCGACTGTCATAGTAGTAATATTAACAATTATTGTCGCTCGTGCATCTTCAAGGATAAAATTCATGATGGGCAAAATAATTATTTTTTTGTCGCATTAACTAAAGATACAACATCTCTATCTCTTAGTTGATAATCAATAGGTAATCTTAGATTAAATCTTAAATCTTTTCCATAAAGAAGTCCTTTAGTCAAATCAGAATGAATTTCTTTTGCAAGATCATTTATTGTAGATCCATCTTTTAATAAAATCAAGTCAGGCAGCACATGCCCTTTTTTGTTAGCAAGAGTCTTCTCATTAGCAACAGGATAAATGGAATTCATTTTCAATAATTTGAATACAGCAACATTAATTGCAAATTGAACTCCAGTGCGCATATATTCGCCCATTATGCCTTTTTTGATAAAATCTAGAGCTTTGATTTGTTTTTCATTTAATTCATTTGATTTGATTATTTTAAATTGTTCAGAGCCTGGAGAGTATTTTATCAGACCTTTTTGCTCTGCCCTTCTGAGACTAAATTCACTATCTCCACTGACAGGAATTACTATTGAATCATTGTAACGTTCTCTTAGCCTTTCAAAATTTTTATCTGCTCCTTCAACATCTATTTTATTTGCCACTATCAAAGTAGGTTTTGAGATTTTTCTAAGATGCAATGCAAATTTTTTACTATCAACCATGTCAAAATTATCAAAATCTTTTTCCTCAAGTCCAGTTGCTAGAAGCGTTTCTTTGACATGGTTTTTGTGTACACCAATACCTCGATAAAGATCAGTTATTGTATCTAAAATATCAAAATCAGTTCGAATAAGTTTTGATACTTTTTCTCTATTACCTTCAAGTATTTTATGATACCACATGGCTAATTCTTCTTCAATATCTGCAAAATCAGAGATAGGATCACCAGTTCCAATTTCAGTGATCCTTCCAGAAGAATCAATACTGCCAGAAGCATCAACTACATGAAGTAATGCATCAGACTGTGCAGCAATAGATAAGAATTGATTTCCAAGTCCTTTTCCTTTCCATGTATCTTTAATGAGTCCAGGTAAATCAATTAATTCAATTGGAATGTATCTCCATCCATCAACACATTTTGAATTATTAGGATTATCTTGAATGTTAAATTCAGGATGAACACAAAGAGTAATTGCATTAGATATTCCTGAAACTGGGGATTTAGTAGTAAATGGATAAGATGAAATCTCTTCAGAAGAGAGAGTTGCAGAATTAAAGAAAGTTGTTTTGCCAGTATTAGTTTTACCGATTAAACCAAGCTTGATAGGCATAAGGTAATTGCTATCTCAGAATATTTATCTCTGCCTAGATATCAGAAAGACTTTTCTTTTTAATTTTTTTAAGAGATTGATTAATCTCCTTAAGTGCCCAGCTAATATCTGAGAAATCTTCTTCGGTCAAAGAATCCTTCCATTTTTCTAAAACACTGTTTGTAATTTCTGAGCAATTATATATCAAATTCCAGTATGGATGATGTTCAGCTGTTGTATATGCAAGTTCAGTTACATCATTTAGACCATTTTTTGCTCTTGCCAGAGATGTAATTTTTTCACCAAAAATTTTGATGATGTCATTATCAAGATCTTTTTCAATTTTCAGAAGAGTGTTTTGTTGTTCGTGTTTTTTTACCAGATCAAGCAAATCATGATAAAAAGTTTCGAAATTTGTCATATTAATACAATCTCTGATGTTCTGCCAACATACATCTGTTAAAAATAACCTTAATTCCCTCTTTTCTTGCCAGTTCTTCCGCCTCAAAATTATGTATTCCTTCTTGCAACCAGATCACCTTGGGTTTTTTCTTTATGGCTTCTTGTACAAATGGTAAAACCTGATCTGATGGTCGGAATATATCTATAATTTCAATTTCATCATCAATTTCTGAAACTGAGCTATAACATTTTTTATTCAAAATTATATCAGTAGTGGGATTTACAGGCATCACATCATAACCATTATCAGCAAGATATTTAGGAACATAGTGTGCAGCTTTTATAGAATCTTTAGACATTCCTATTACTGCAACTTTTTTAAGAGAAAGGATATCACGTATTTGCTCATCAGTATGTTCATCTTGTTCCATAATTAGCATGTAAAAAGACAGAATATAATTTTTAAAATAGAACTAAACAAACAAAGAATTTTTTAGTCACAATAAAGACAAAATATTATGGAATCAGAACCAAAAGACATCATAGTATTAGGTGCAATAAAACATGGAATTAAAAAATTCGATAAAATTCAAAAAACAACACAGATCAAACCCGAAGAATTAGATTCAATTTTAGAGCAATTAGAGAATAGGGGCTTTATTCTAGTAGAAAAAAAGAAAGGATGGTTAGGAGAGAAAATAGAGATTACGGTCACAGATAAAGGCGCTAAAGAAGTGGAAGAAAGAGTTCACGAATTACAAACAAGATGGAATCAAATGTCAGCAGTATACAAAACTGGAGACAAAGAGAAACTAAAGGAGCAGATGGATGATAACAAATCATTTCTTCCAATGATGATGTTCTTTGGAGTAATGGATATGATGATGTTTAGTATGATGTTTGGCATGATGGGAATGGCAATGTCAGATTATGTTCCAGCAGAAAGCATGCCAGAAGGAGGAGATGGAGGCATGGATGATGGAGGATTTGATTTTGATATCGGATTCTAGTGTCTGTTTAATGGGATAAAGAATCCCAGAGATTAAGTTTTACAGGTTTTTCAGAATATATCAAAAAACCAATACTATCGAAAAGGACTTGAAATTCAAGAATGTAATTCCACAGACAAATACAAAATAATTAAAAAATATTCATCATTATT
>JAOTUX010000131.1 GCA_029863665.1 Candidatus Nitrosopumilus sp. | reverse complement strand
ATCATTACAGATGGATTTAGTTGTAAGAAATTCGAGTGCAATTGTGTTACCTGAATTTGTATCAATGTTCAAAGAAGACAAATTGTGATTTTAAGATCTAAACTGAATAAATAATTAGAATATTACAAATTTTAATTAATTGAAAAGATATTTTGAATAGATTCGATGAGATCAAAATTAGAAATCTCTTCGTTAATAATTTCTTGAGAAGATTCTTTTGCTACGGATATTTTAGTAGTAATTTTGTCCCCAGCTTCTATAATTTCATTATTTATGGTATTACTTGTTTTATCAACTATTGTATCAATTGATTCATCAATTCTTTTTTCTATAGAATCTGAAGCTTTAGAACCCAAGTTGGTTACATCATTTTTTAAAGAATCAACTGTAGTGGCAGAAGTAGCTGGAAATAAATTATAAATTTCTGTGGAGAATACCATGCCTCCTAAAATGATAATACCAGTAATTATACCAAATTTTATGAACATTAAGTAATAATTCTAAAAAATGAATTTTAGATTCAAACTAAAAAAAATACTCAAAAATGATTGAATTTTATTAGCTAAATCATATCATTTCCAAAAACAATCCAATCTATTATTCTATCAATACGCGATGAAGTTAGAACTACTTTAATTGGACCTAGTGGGGATTCGTCTGCCTCTTCACAGATTGCTATTTTTTCAACAAAAGCTGCTTGTTTATTTAGATAAAACCAAGTAGTATTGTTTTCTAAATTATTTTCAAGATTTCGCCTATAGATTCTTTGAGTTTGTTTTGAGTGAACTGTTTCATAAATTTTTTCCAAAGAATTGAGATCTTTAGATTGTGCACTAATTGAAAAAGATTCAGTCTTTATTGTCGAATGTGGAAAAATATTTAAAATTACTTTTTTAATTTTTTCTGGATTTTCACTAGGATTTATTGAACAAAACATCTCTATTTTACAACTAACATTTGGAACTTTCATTCTATCCAACTTTGAATAATTCTAAAGGCAGCTTCTATCAATTCATCTTTTGTTAAATCGGTATTCGATATTGCATTATCAGATAGTGCAATAGGATTACTAATTCCAACACCTAATTCACGATTATCTCTTTCTTCAAAATGTTCTTTTGTTTGTGGATCATCTGATCTTCCTCTTTTTTGTAAAAAATCAAATCTAGTATTTGTTGATGCATGAATTGCAAGTAGTTTTACGTTTCCAAATTTTCTAAGAACCTGTATTTCATCATTAGATCTTATCCCGTCAATCAGTATTACATTTGTAGTCGATGATTCTATTAGGGGTTTTACTAATTCTGCTACTGCACCAGGACCGTTTTTTTCTCTGAGCTCAAGCATTAGTTTTCCTAGATTTGATCTGGTTGGTTCCAAATTTCTTTTTTTTGCTTCTTCTCGAACAGTATTACCCATATTGATAATATCATATCCTTTTGATTGTAAACCTTCAGCAATTGTGGACTTGCCAGCTCCAGGCATGCCAGTTAAGCATACAATCAGTTTTGTCAATATATTTTAAAAAAAAAGACTCGTCTATGAAGTTACCGGAAATTATTATAGAGATACTTGGAATGAGGTGGTAATGCGAACTTTTGTAGCAATAGAAATTTCAAATAATAATGTAATTGATTCCATAAAAAAATTTCAATCAAAAATTAATATTGATGCAAAACCAATTGAGCCAAGTAATTTTCACTTTACATTGCAGTTTTTGGGTGAGGTTTCCGAGGAACTTACAGGGAAAATTATTCATGCTCTTCATACAATTGAATTTTCAAGTTTTAGTGTAAATTTGAATGGAGTAGGCATATTTCCTAAACCTAAATTTCCACGAATAATTTGGATTGGTACAGATGAGTATGGTGGAAATATGTTAATTCAGTTAGCAAAAAAAGTTGAAAAAGTTCTAAAACCATTAGAATTATTTTCAGACAAGCCATTTAAACCACATATTACAGTATTTAGAATTAAAAAGAAAATTGGAGATATAACAAAAGAGTTGGAAGAACAAAAAACAATAGACTTTGGGAAACAGATAGTTAGCAGTATCAAATTAAAAAAAAGTGAACTTATGCCAAATGGACCAATCTATTCGGATTTAGAGGAGATTAAAGCAATAAAATGAAACACATTATTTCAAAGATTTCTAAAACTGTAGTTCCATCAGAAACAATAGAAAAATCTAAGAAGAAAATTTCTGAGTTGGCATTTAAATTGATTGAAAAAGAGATCACAAAGTTTCCTGAAGTAATAGGATTAGAGTTTGGAGGTTCATTTGCAAAGGGTACTTGGTTATCAAAAGATGCAGATATTGATATTTTTATCAGATTCAAAAAATCTACATCAGAAGGAAAATTTGAAGAGATCACAAAAAGGATTGGTTTTGAATCATTGAAACAATACAATCCCTATGTAAGATATTCTGAACACCCATATGTTGAGGCTAAGATTAAGAATACCAAAATCAACGTAGTTCCATTTTATGACGTAAAAATTGGAGAATGGAAGAGTGCTGCTGATAGATCTCCATTTCACACCAAATTCATGAAAAAATTATTAACACCAAAAATGAGAAATGAGGTTAGAATTCTAAAGACATTTCTGAAATCAAATGGGATTTATGGAGCAGAAATTGCGAAACAAGGATTTAGTGGATATATTTCAGAAGTTTTAATCTTATACTTTAAGAATTTTGAAAATGTTATAAAATCAATATCAGAGATTCAGGAAAAACAGATTATTGGAAAAACTTCAAAGAAATTTGAAACGGCAGTTGTGATAATAGACCCAATTGATGATAAGAGAAATTTAGCTGCGGCAATTTCTAATGAAAACATTGGAAAATTAATTCTTAATTCTAGAGCTTTTAAGGAAAAACCCACAGTAGGATTCTTTAAGAATAAAAAATTAAGAATTGCAAAAAAGCATTGGGAAAATTTGTTAGTAATAAAATTTAATTTTAAAGCTAGAAGCCCAGATATAATATGGGGTCAAATTAAGAGAGCCACATCATCATTAACCACACAATTAGAATTAGGTGGATTCAAAGTATTGCGAAGTAAACCTCATACTGATCAACAGAAAGAGGCCCATCTCTTTTTCTTATTAGAATCAACAAAGATTTCTAAAACATATACAAAGAATGGGCCAGAATTTTTCAGAGAAAATAGTTCTAAAAGCTTTATTTCTAAAAATCTTAAAAATACAGAATTAATGTGGATTGACAATAAAAAAATAATTTCATTAGAAAAAAGAAAAAATATTGAGGTAGTAAAATTTATGACAGAATTCCTTAAAAAAAATCTTCAGACAGGCATACCAAAAGGCCTTCAGAATGATTTCAATCAGGGTTTCAAGGTTTTTGTAGGAGACAAAAATTTAGGCAAATCAATTAAAGAGACTGCAAGTGAACTGATTTCAACAGATGCCACACTCGTTTATTTCAATTAAAAAATTTACTAACGAGCCATATTCAAAAATTCTTGGATATCCAAGAGCAACTAGTCGTCAAATAAGATCAAGAATTAATGAATTAGAGAAATTAAAAATCAAGTCAATTTCATTAACAGGTCCAACTACACTTGGGAAATTAGCAATTTTAGGAAAAGGATACGTTGGAGTTGTAGTTCTTGCAAAAAAAGGCAACAAGCAAGTTGCATTAAAGATTAGAAGAACAGATTCACAAAGAAAAGAAATGAAAAATGAAGCAAATTTGTTGAAATTAGTGAATTCAGTAAGTGTTGGACCAAAAATATTTGATGCTAGTAAAAATTTCTTAGTTATGGAGTATCTTGAAGGAATCAAAATAAGTGAATGGATACTTGCACTAAAAGGATCAGGTAGTGCAAAAAAATTAAAATCTACAATTAGACACATTTTAGAGGATTGCTATAGATTAGATCAGATTGGTTTTGATCATGGGGAATTAAGCAATATTTCAAAACATGTCATTGTAGGAGAAACAAAATCTACTTTAATTGATTTTGAAAGTTCTAGTACTAAGAGAAGACCATCAAATGTTACATCAGTAACTCAAGCGATCTTTATTGGATCAGGCATTGCAAAAAAAACCCAAAAAATTTACAAAAACCCTCCCAAGGAAGAAATCATTAGTGTGTTAAAGCAATACAAACAAGAAAAAACACAAGAAAGTTTTGATAAATTATTAAAAATATTAAAATTGTAATGGGACCGGCAGGATTTGAACCTGCGACCACTAGTCCCCCAGACTAGTATCATACCAAGCTAGACGACGATCCCTTGTAACAAAGACCCAAAATGAAATTATTAAATCGTCGTATTGATTAACAAAATCATGAAAATATGTAATATTTGTCACAAGATTTCTGCTACTGATCAGGATCACATAGATTGTATTCAAAAAAGAAGAATCGAGTTTGAAGATGAAGATCTTAAAAATAAACTTCCTGAAAAACTAAATTTATCAAATAATACACAAGATCTGGGTGTTGAAGTAAAGGCTATCTTAGAACATCTTGCAAAAGATAAAGATAAGACA
>JAOTUX010000130.1 GCA_029863665.1 Candidatus Nitrosopumilus sp. | reverse complement strand
AATTAAGCTAGCTTGTAAAGCTGCAATCAAAGAAATTGCAGACATTTTTCCCAAAGCAATTGAAGAACGGGAAATTGGAGAAGTAAGAGCTTTATTCATAAAACCATAGCGTCTATCCCACAATGTGTTTACACCACCAAAAATACTAGTAAAAATTGCAGTAAGAATAATGACACCTGGAGCCATAAATTCGATATACTCACCTTCAAATCCAACGGATTGGATTAAAGGTTGAGTTCCCGAAAAAGTATTTCCAATTACAATAATCCAAATTGCAGGTTGGATTAACCTAATAAGAACACCACTTCTAGATTTTTTGTATCTCTTTAATTCTCTCCAAAAAATTGTGTATGTATCATAAATCAGAGTGTTCATACACGCAACCTCTTCATTTTTGCATGTTCACGTTTTCGATTAAATCCAGAATCATCATCTTTAATTTCGTGTCCAGTATAGGAAATAAATACATCATCAAGTGTTGGTTGGGTAAGAGAAATAGAAATAATTTTGATATTAAGTTCGGATGAAATCTGAAAAATTTTTGGAATAACTTCAGCGCCATTGGATGCAAAAAGGGTAAGTTTAGTTCCATCTTCATTAATTCGAGTTACAAATTTAATTTTCTTAAGATTTGACAAAAAAGAATCATGGTTTTCATTTGGTTCTGATTCAATGGAGATTACCTCATTCCCCATAGCATTTTTCATATTTTCTGGAGAATCAATCACTTGAATTTTTCCATCATCAATAATTCCTATTCGATCACATAGTTGATCTGCCTCTTCCATATAGTGAGTTGTAAGAAATATGGTCATTTCAAACTCATTATGGATCTTTTTAATATACTCCCAAATCTTTCTACGAGTTTGAATATCCAATCCGACAGTAGGTTCATCAAGAAATAATACCTTTGGTCTGTGTAATAGACCGCCTGCAATGTCTAATCTCTTTCTCATACCACCAGAATATGTAACAACAGGTTGATTTTGTTTATCAGAGAGTTCGATTAATTCCAATACATCATCAATTCTGGTATCAATTTCATTTTTTGGAATATGATTAAGTTTTGCCTGTAATACAAGATTTTCTCTTCCAGTAAGATACTCATCTACAGTTGTTTCTTGTTGAACATATCCAATATTTTGACGAACTTGTTTTGCATTAGTCATCACATCAAATCCATAGATCAATGCTTGTCCAGATGTAGGTTTTAGTAAAGTAGTTAAAATCATCATGGTGGTACTTTTTCCAGCACCGTTGGGTCCCAAGAACCCAAAAATTTCTCCAGTTTTGACTGAAAAAGAAATATCATCAACAGCAGTTACATCTCCAAATGATTTTGTGAGGGATTTGGTTTCTATTGAATACAACACATAGATCGCATTTGTCAATTATAAATTGCTAAGTATTGATTAGAATCCACATAAAAAATTTAAAGAAGGATTTGAGAATTCACATCATGAAAGGATTATGTCAAAAATGTCACTCATCAAATGTTGAAATAACAATACAGGACGGAATACCTGTCTGTACTGTATGTATAAAAAAACACATCAATTAAAAAATGTTAAAAAACAAGTTTGAAAAAAATCAATCAATGTGTTTGAATTCTTCTTTAGTCATTCTTAAAATAACTTTTTCCCCCACTCCCCAAATTTCAGATTTGGATAGTATTTTAGAATGAATTAAACCATCACTTACCTCAATTGACTCTAATTCATTTGTATCAGGATTTCTGTGTAATCGTTTAACTTTACCAATTTTATGACGATCAACATCAATAACTGGAATTCCTGTTCTGACAGGAGGTCTGCTTAGAAGTAGAGTTTTTCAGAAAACTTGTCTATATAATCTTCTGAAAGAAAATAATCCTTGTTGAATACTTTATGAATAGTTACACCAGAGACTACAAGTGTATCTTGGTTTATGTGGATGTGTTTGACTTTGCCATACTCTATTCCTTCTCTATCTATGACTTTTTTTCCTGTAAAAGAATCAGTAGTCAAGTTTGCAGGCATTCCTTCTAATTTTACTGACATATATCTAGATGAACAGATTTGCTTATCATACCAAATATCAGGAATTTCTATCAATGAGGTTAAATTACTTGACAGAAAAAAATACGCATGGAGATAAAAGAAGAGTTATTCAGACCAATTCTCATCACCAAAGGGAGAAAAACAGGTAACCAACATTCAGTAATGCTCCGTGCAGTGAATTTCAATGGAAAAATTTATTTTTCTAGACACAGGCCAGATGGAGATTGGTTTAAAAATGCAATAGTAAATCCTAGAGTCAAAATTGAATACAATAATGTTATTTTTTCAGGAAATGCAAAGTTAGTAACAAATGAAGAATTAAATGAAAAAATATCCCAGTTAAAATATCCTAAAGAGGAGAGAGCAAAAGAAAAAAGAGTAACAATTGAAGTTACACTTGATTCTAAGTAGTTACTTTGATTTTAATTTCCGCAAATAATAGACAGTGAAACCACCTAGAATCACAGTGAACGCAGTAAAAAGAACAAACAAGTCAGAACTAGCAGATAATGTATCAACAGCATCAAGTGTAAGTTCCTCCTCTAAATCAGATTGAGAAAAGTATTGAGATTTAATGTCATTAAATTCTAGTCGAGATTCGGGATCAGATAATGCAGGAGTAGATGTAAGACTAGTAGATTCATCACGAGGTGTAGATTTTACCATTTCTGATTCTTCAACTGATGGAAATTGTCCAGTATTAGTTACAGGGATTGAATTATCTTGTTCCAACATAGATAATGAAAATAGGCCAGATATACCAGTTGCAATTCCCAATCCTGCAACTTTGTAAATATGTCTAAAAGATCTTACAAGTAATTTACTTTCTTTTGTTTTTTCTGAAAGCTTTAGAGGTACAATAATAATACTAAATTTTGTTGCAGAATAGATTTTCATATCTTAAGATTTAGAGTTTTTTTTATTTTAGATATTTTGACTATTCCTAAACTCTGAAGTTTATTTAGATGATATTTTACCAATTGAAGAGAAATATCTGTTTTTTGAACAATTTGAGTTGCAGTCAGTTCTTCATTAAAGAGTAATTGCAGGATTTCACGGCTAGAGTCGTTTGTAAAAAGTTCACCAAAAGATTTTATTTTTTCATCATCTGTTGCAAGTATTTTTATTTTTTCAGTTAGATCATCAGAAATATCATTATTAGACATTAGAGTTGTTAATGCAAATTAGGCATATGTAAATTATTTGGTAAAATTACAATTTCACTAAACCTTTTATTTCAAACTATAAAACAACAGTAATCACTAAATTTTAGTTTTCAAAAAAAGAATAACTAAAGAAAGGAGAAAGAATTAATACAAAAATAATAATTCCAATCACAGTCATCGTTTCGGTAATACTTACAGCAGGAATCATATATTCAATAGATCTTAAACAGCAACCAGAGGTTTCACAAATACCAACTCCTGAAATAATTTATGTAGATAAAACAACATCTGAATTTTTTGAAGGAACAAACAACATCAAAAAAATATCATCTCAAGAAGAATTGAAAAGTATTCTGGAAGCGTCTTCAACGTTTGAAGGTCATTTTGATAGTAGAATGTTTACAACAAGTATGATGAAGGATGGAATGTTAGAAATGGAAGAAGCGCCAATGACAACAAGTATACCAAATACTTTAGATGCAACAGTTAAGACACAATCAAGCGGTTCAGATTATTCAACAACAAATATTCAAGTTACAAATGTTGATGAGCCAGATTATCTTAAAAACGATTCAAAATATGTCTACATAGTATCAAAAAATACATTATCAATAATTGATGCATATCCAGCAAAATCTGCAAAACTAATCCTCAAAATTGCTCTAGATATTGAATCACAACATATTCAAAATATGTTTCTAAACGGGGACAGACTGGTAATATTTTACAATGGTCAAAGTGATGATGAAATAATTCCTCAGTATGATTTTGTCCCAAGACGTTCTTACAACTCAGTTACACATGCATTAATTATTGATGTATCAGATAAAGAAAACCCAACTATTCTCAGAGATTATTCCATTGATGGTCATTTTAGAGATGCACGGATGATTGGAAATTATGCATACTTTGTAACTAACAGTAATGTTGACTATCAATATCCAAAATTACCAGTGATTTTAGAGAATTCAATTCCAATCATATGATGCCAGAGGCAGTTTATTTTGATAACATAGAAGAATTTTCAAATTTCAACACATTGACTGCAATTGACATATTTGGTGATGATGTAAATTCAGAAACATTTCTTATGGGATACACTAGAACATTCTATGTTTCTGAAGATAATTTTTATTTGACGTATCAACAAAACACACCATTTTTTGAAAACTCATTACGAGACCGATTCTTTGATGTGATTGTACCATTATTGCCAAATGATATACAAGAGAAAATTAATGTAATTCAAAATAATTCTTCGATGAGTTCATCCACAAAATGGATAAAAATTTCAGAAACCATGCAAGAATCATACAATGATATGAACA
>JAOTUX010000129.1 GCA_029863665.1 Candidatus Nitrosopumilus sp. | reverse complement strand
AATTTCTTAAATTAGTACAAAATAAATCGCTCTAACTATTCCCCAGTAAAACATGCATGGGATATAGTTATGCAGTGTCATTTCAGACCCACGTGGATACTATTGGAATCATAATATGGATGATAATTGATTGCTTAAAAGAACCTATACAATTTCAAAAATATTTACTGTTGAAGAATAAATATATCATTAAAAAATGAATACTTTCTCATCTTCAATTTAATTCAAAATCCATATTCCATAATTAAGATAAGTAGCTATGCTTACCCAAGCAATATATGGTAATAACATATACGCTGCTGGCTTTGAAATTTTCCAAAACGAGAAAATCGTTAGCGTTATCATGCCCCACAATGTAACTATGATCAAAAGACCAAACATGGGTGACTCTAGTCCAAAGAAAACGATCGACCATAAAGCGTTCAAAAACATTTGTACACCAAAAATAATTAATGGTTTACTTGACTTCAGAGTCTTATTTGTCCAGACAAGATACAATGAGATCCCCATTAGAAAATAAAGGGTAATCCACACCGGCCCAAAAACATAGTTGGGTGGCGTAAACTCTGGCTTTGCAAGTGTCGTATACCAAGAAGAAATCGAATCCATAATTACCACTAGAATAATTATTTATCACTAGTTAAATATCACAATGACAAACAAACTATGAAAGGTTTGGTTGTCGCCTGATTACAATAGTTTCAGGCCTTAAACTAATACTGAGACCAAAGTCACATCCCCCGCATTGGAATAAGTGCAAAACTGTCGTCAGGATACACTCATTTCTGGCCTTAAGTTTTGAGAACCTTTTCTTATTTTTTCACCAATCATGTTTCATCGATAGTTGCCAAGGGATCTGCTTTCTGGAAAAATTGGCACTAGCATGTTTTGGTTTGACTCTTTAAATTTCAAAAAAGAATTATTAGAGTGATGAGTATTCTTAAAGAAGAAATCCATTCTTCGATGCAGGGATTATGCGACAACGTTTTAGAACTTAAGAATGTCAGGTTCGCAGGCCTGATTAGTAATTTTGGAAATTTGTATGTGGGAGGATTCAAAGAAGGAATCACTCCATATGAAAATGATGAAACAAGGAGGTCGATGTACATGAAATTTGCTTTAGAGTCAAATTTTAGAAAAGACTTTGATGATTCCTTTGGTGTCTTCAAGTATTCTACCATACAAAGGGAAAAAGTATCTATTCTAACAATAGGCATATGCAATTACCTTCTTTTGGTTTTTGTAGAACCCGATGTTGATCTTCATGCGCTAGCAGGCAGAATCCAATCCATGATTGACGAGAATAAAAGTGATAGTCATTAAAAACAAAACCCTAATTGAATTTATTTTTATAAACCTTGTAAATTAAATTACAGTTTATGAATGGCATATTTTTGGATAGAAGATGACATTAATTGATGTAGTTAAAAAGAGGTTTTTGTGGATTGTAATTGGAACTATACTTTTCTACGTCTTGCTTATCCTGGTTTCACATGTTGAAAAAATATAAGAATCCTTTTCGCAAATTAAGGCAGAATTCCTAGTTTTGATTTTTGCTCTAGGTTTTGTGTCTCACATAGTGAAGAGTCTTTCGCCAAAAAGACTTGTTGCATACTCTGGGTGAAAAAATTCCATACATCCAAAACATGTTCATCTACATGTCAGGACTTTCACTGATTATTACTCCTGGAGGAATAGGCACCCTGATAAAATCCATTTATCTAAAAGAATAATTTAACAAACCTACGGAAAAATCAATCACAGTTATTTTTATCGAGAGATACCTTGATTTGTTTGCAGGAACATCAATAATTCTTGCAACTCTTTTGTTTTATTTTAACACGATCTAGATTTCTCTTGTAGTTATCTCATTTGTCATCCTTGGCGTTTTGTATCTTCTCATAAAAAGTCAAAGAGTATTTGTATTCATTTATTCGAAACTTTCAAAGATTGATTTCATATCAAAAAATCTACCGGAGATAGGTCCGAGCAAGTCATTTTCAATCCTGACAAACCCAAAGAACATGATCAAGGGATGGTTTTTTAGTATTTTTGGGTGGGGTACTGATTCGATGGCAG
This sequence comes from Candidatus Nitrosopumilus sp., assembly GCA_029863665.1. Classification (GTDB taxonomy): domain Archaea; phylum Thermoproteota; class Nitrososphaeria; order Nitrososphaerales; family Nitrosopumilaceae; genus Nitrosopumilus. The sequence continues at coordinate 2,483 of JAOTUX010000129.1, read as the reverse complement.
TTTATGTCGTGTTTTTGTCCTTGAACGTTGATTTAGGATATCTTTTGACATCTAAAATTTACTTTACTTCACTAGGATATGGTGTTTTGTCATTTTTGCCTGCGGGGATAGGTGTCAATGAAAGTGTATCTGATTTTCTTCTGGTAAGACAGGGATTGGATTTTTCTATTGCATCATCCCTCGTGATTTTGACAAGACTTTCAACTGTATGGTTTGCAACCGTTATTGGAGTAATTTTTACTAAAATGGCATTAAAACAAAATGTCAAATCCAATAAAACTGGGTGATAGGAGAAATGCTTTGTTCAGGCTATTTTTATACAAACTGAATAAAAGTCAACTTGACAAGTAGGTTGTTATACTTTTACCGTTGTTTGATTTGTCATTTATATTTCGTTTTGTCATTACTTTACAATGAGCACTGGGATTTTCGCTTTTTTGAGAACATAGTCTGAAGCACTTCCAAGAAATATTTTCTTTAAAGAATTGAGGCCTCTTGCTCCCATGACAATCATTTCAAACCTATGTTTGTTGGCAAACTTTACTATGTCATATCCTGGATCGGCCCATAGACTACTTTATACTCAAATGGAATGTCTTTTTGCGCACATTTCTTCTTTGCAGGAGATATTACGGTTCTGTCTATTTTTTTCACAATTTCATTTTTGGGGGATCTTCTTGAACCTCCAATTGCAATTGAAGAAGACAACTCTAGTATATGTAAAGCAAAAATTGCTGCATCATCCTTTTTTGCAAGATCTAATGCTTTTGATAATCCTCTAAACGAGTTTGATGATCCGTCAATTGGAACCAATATTTTTTTCATAATATAATTTATGATTAATACAATATTAAAACGATGATGTTTTACTAAATTATATTGCATGTACATGAAAAATTTTGATCAATATTTTATGTGGTGATGAACCAAGGCAATAACAAAAAATTGAAACCAATAACATATGAAAATTAGCACTAGGCGGTCTAGATATTTTTATTTAAATTCCAAAAACCTTAAGGCAGTAAGGATATAATGCAAAAAGAAACAGAAAATGACTCAGTTATTTTGTATTTTACGAATACTTTAACTCAAAGGATTATTGAAGGGATAAATGATGTTTTAGAACATTATTCTGAAGGAGCAAACTGTTGTACAAGAACATTCTAGTTCCACATGCAGGAACCACTGCAGGAAACAAGGCATTAGCATATGCAAAGGAGATGGCAAAGAAACATCAATCAAAAATAACCCTTTTACATGTAGTTGAGAATATACCTGTACCTTCCTCTATTGGATTTAGTTACGAAAGAAAGGCGTGGGCAAAGGATATACAGAATGCACAAAACGAGATGAAAAATGAAATGCATGAAAAACTAACGGAACTTGCTAACCGACTCAAAAAAGAAGATATTTCAGTTGCAGTAAAAGTCATCCATGGGTATCCTGATGAGGAGATAATTCAGATAATCAAAGAGAACAGTTTTGATATTGTTATAATGGCAAAACGACGTAAATTGCCTGGACTAAAGGCAATATTGCAACTTGGGAGCGTATCAAGAAAGGTGCTTGAGAGGGCATCCTGTCCAGTAATGCTAATTGATGGAGCAAAATAACACATTGTTTCAAATCCTTAAAGAAAAGATAGGCAATACCGCGAATGTAGTTGAAGACTATGGCGGATATGAGATTACAGTAATTGATAATGAAAAGTTTCCTTGGGTTGAGATCTTTTCACTTCTTTTGGATTCGGGATTTCAAGTCTGGATCGATAAACAGAATTCCCACATACAGATACTCTCAAAACCTGAGGTAAACTAGCAATCATGATTCCAAAGTACATCCTGTATCCCATTATTCTTGGATGTATCTCAGTAACTGTCAGTTTTGCTGGACTCAATGCAGAGCAGATTGCAGCAGTGACGATATTTGCATCCCTCATCGTGGGCACATTGCTCTTCTGGAGATTCAGGCTTGCGTTTGCACTTGTAGGCGTTGCACTGATGTTGGGGTTGGGATTACTCAACACCGATACCATGATCGAGTTTGCGGGATTTGACATGATTCTATTTCTGGTAGGGATGATGATCGTTGTAGGGTATTTGGAGGAGAAAAAATTCTTTGAGCATCTTCTTGGAAAAATAATGAAGGGTGTCGGACCCAATCCTGTAAAATTGGTGATAATTTTGATGCTTCTTTCTGCACTGTTCGCAGCATTGGTTGACGAGGTAACCTCAATTCTATTTATGACTGCAACGGTCTTGCATCTTACCGGGAAGCTGAAGATAGGTGCAATCCCACTTGTAATTATGACAGTGTTTGCAACAAACATTGGAAGCAGTGCTACTGTCGTTGGAAATCCTGTGGGCGTATTGATTGCAATGAGAGCAGAGCTGACATTCATGGAGTTTCTGAGATGGGCAACACCTATCTCAATTGCAGGGTTGAGTGTTGCAATTCCATTGTGTCTGCTATACTTTAGAAAG
>JAOTUX010000128.1 GCA_029863665.1 Candidatus Nitrosopumilus sp. | reverse complement strand
ACTTTTACGATATCTAATTATTTAAATTCATTAGTGAATACTGCTATCCTAAAAATGATTATAAAACATCACGAAATTAATAACTTGTTACAGGTTTAATCATTTCTTAATCCATCAAAATTTTTATCTAGTTTATTTTAGATTCAAATGTTTTTACGCTAGTCACTCATAAAATATTTTATTATTTCAAGTCCATTTCTTGCTCTATTGCTCTTCGAACAAATTTAGAAAAATTAATTGACTTTTCTTCAAGAAACTGTTTTTGTTTGTCTGTTATCTTAACACCTGTTACAATTGACATATTTTATTTTATGTTCTTTCATTATTAAGAATCGATGAATTTCTATAATTTTTTAATTTGTTATGTTTCGGGGTGGTCCGAAGGACATTCTTGCAACAGATACATCTAACAGAAGTTGTGATGAAATAATATACACATTTCTTGCAATACTTTTGTCCATTCTTATATCCTAATTTTAATTGTGATTCATTTAAGGCATTACATACTCCCTTGCAACTTGAGCTCATAGTATTCCCTCTTTTTTAACCTTGAGAATAGTATTGTTTTTCTTGAATTTTTTACCAGTACTCTGATAGAATTCTACTTTTAATTCGGCTTTGAATAATATTGGCTTACTTCGTTCTATCCAGCCTCTCATCTTATTTGAATTTCTGGGATAATTATCTGAATTCTTGTCACAGCCATTCAAATCTGCAAAGTTGTCTAGTTTTTGATGCCAAACACTTATGGGAAATTCTATTTCTGGATCATTACCAAGCTCTTCAGTAAAAAACTGAACAGCAGGATTACTTTCATTTAGTATCTCAGAATTACTAGCTAACTTTTGGGCATAATCTTGGATAAATTTTCCGTTCGGATTTCCCATTACACGAGATATTGCTTCTCCCCAAATTGCAAAGTCAGCCATATCTGGAATAGCTAGTGTTTCTGCTCGAACTTCAGATAGGATTTGCAATGATTTGCCTAAAATAGTAAAAATCTCGCCTAATAACTCAGGCCGAATCGTTTTGAACCAAGATAATATGCTCTCAACTGTTAATCGTTCAGTTTCTGGGATTCTATCTGTAAAGTAGCTAATAGACCGCCTTGTCAAATCCCCATATTCAGGGGATATTGTTATTCCTGTGAATATTATCTTTCTTTGATAACTGGTTCTAGATTCTTCATTATCGGTGTATAATTTTCTTTTAGATTGACCTCCACCAGTAATTGCCATGCATATTGAATCGCTTTGATCAAGAGATATTTTACTAACATTATCATATGCAATTAGGTATCTGTTTGCCAAAGTGTTGGTAATGTCATCTACTCTTTTTGGAAATCCCATTACTTGGCTTTCCAAATTTAAACCACTTGGATCAATTAACATCTTTATTAATTCAGTCTTTGTAGTTTTTGCACTTCCTTCCTGACCTACTACAACCATTATTGGGACAGCAATATGTGAAAGAAATAAAGAGATTAGGTGAACTCTAAATACCAAATCATCTCCCATTCTTAACATTTCACAAAACTCATCTAACCGATTTGTTTCATCATAGATGGGTTCTGGAACTTTACTCATCGTTTTAGGATGTAGAAATATGGGTAAATCTTCAGTGATTTTGCTTGTAGTTAATGTTGGAAATTCATTTTCAATTAAAACAATTGATTTTTTTGAATTTGCCAAATCATAACAAATTCTTTCATCAGTACTCGCACATCGCAGATGAATTTGTTCATGGGGGGTTGATTCATTGTATAATGCTTCTATTCTTATTAGGTTTAGCAGTCTTTCAACTGCATCTTTTGTAAGAATTTTTTCATGTTCCTTATAGATTGAATATATCATATAATCAGTAAGGTCTTTTGATTCAATATCCATATTTTCATAAATATCTTCATGCATTACGACTGTCACAAATAATTTTGAATTATCTGACTGGTCAATAACAAATTTTTGTATTTTATCTTTTACAAATTGTAAAAATATTTTATCTGAATCAGCATCTAGAACCTTTTCTTCTGTTAAATCATGGTTTAGACCTTTACAATGATCTAGTTTTTCACCTGCTACATACTCAAAACAAGAATCACAAAATGGCCTTATCATTCAACAAAACTCCATTTTGTTTTGAGTTCATCTATTCTTTTGTTGATTTTACTTAGTTGCTCTTTTTTTGAAAAAATTGAGAGTTTCTGTTCTGACCATTTTGATTTTTTCGGATAATTCATGATACCTTTAACAATTATTTATAAGATAAAGAAATCACACCTATTACATGCCAATAGGGGACGATTTGTACGTAAATAATACTTTAGAAGTTTTAAAGGCTTTTCTGCTTTATTCCAAACCTGTTTTCAAAAGAAAGAATATTCAAAGTGGCATAGGATTAAAAAAAGAGGATCTGAATAAAACTCCCTATGATGGTTTCAATCAATTAGGAACAAAAAAACACAAGGCTAGTTCAAAGATGTTTTCAAGTAGAAAGGAAAATTTGCTATACGATTATCATATAGTAAGGCTACCCAGTAATGAACATGGCAAATTTTATGGCATTACACCACTAGGAATCAGTTATTTTTGTGAGTATTCCAAACACATTGATTTAGAAATCTTTGAGAGCATATTTACTCATCTGAAGTTTTTTTATGAAAAAGGCAAACCCAAGGGAGAAGAATCATACTTAAAGAAACTAGAAAGTATTACAACAAATAAAATTTTAAGAGATTCACCAGATGCAATAAATTACATTACTATTGAATTTAAAGAGGCATTTTCAAATTTCAAGATTAAACATAGTGTAGTAGATTATATTCTAATAAAATTAATATATACACCTACTAGTGGCATGGAAATTCTTTTATCAGAATTAATCTATTCTAAAGGTTCTGAAGAAGAGGATGATTATGGAGCATATTCTTTATCATCTGACAGTAATGAAGGAACACTCATGATATTTGATAGAGATGTAGATGTTCATAATTTTAATTATATTTTGTCAAAATTTTTGATTAAATCATTTTTGCATTCTCTTTATTGTGGTACTGTGCAATGGTGTAATGTTTTCAAAGACAATGGTAAAAATAAGAACAAGAATAACTACGATGAAATTCCAATGGAGCATGTTAAATTAGTAAAGACTGATTTGAAAATGAAACATAGAATATTAGATTCTTTTAAGGGTGAAGGTTTTGAGGTTGTAAAAGAATTTCAAAATGAGATCAGTAAAGCCGTTAAACTATACACAACTGCTTTTGAAAAAGAAGAGGTAAACCTAATCCAAAAGTAAGTATAGTAAGCCTACTTTTTAATTAGTTTAGAAAGAAAGTCTCTTTGATTCAATAATGTCATAAATTCTTCTCTCTCACGCCTAAATTCCTCTTTTAATTGGTCTTTCATCTCAACTAGCGAAGTGGTTTGATCAATGACTTCTATTTTCTCATATATCATAAGATATGGCTCTGTTCTCTTGTAGAAATGGGCATATTCTTCCTGATTTCTAATGTATTGTCCTAGATATTTTGAATGGCCTAGTAATGAATGACCCCATGATTCATCAACTGCTTTTGTTGCTTGAGTGGCAGTATAGGAACGAAAGGAATGAATTGTTTTTTTGTATCGTCCATTATTTTGGTACTTGTCAGTTAAACCAATTCTTTTTCTTAGATTGTTAAATGTCTGCCATTCTGCATCAGTGCTTTTGTCAGGAGTTCTACTAGTTGCAAATACAACCTCATCATCTTGTAGATTTTCTAGTCTTTTAATCAATAGTGGTTTTGTTTCCATTGTTACAAATGTGATTCTCGCTTTTTTTGTTTTAGTAAATCTAGCAGGGATGTGAATCTCTACAGGATCTTTTGTTGTATCAAAATCTTTTTTCCTCAACGAACAAGTTTCACCAATCCTCATTCCAGAGTCTTTAAGAACCATGTAGAGTAATTTTTTCTTTGGTGAGCAGTTGTCAATTACCATTCTTACCTCCTCTGAAGTAAAGGGGTCGGGATCTTCTTCTTCAATACTTGGAATGTTAATTCGTTGCTTCCAAATTTTTCTGCTAAGCTCAATTCTAAACTTGTGTTCAATGTATGTGGTTAGATATTGAGAGTAAACCCTTGCAGTTTCTGGGTGTCTTGCTTTCATAGGTCTTGAATATTTTGTCTGGGCGTTACCTGCAATTATCTGTAAATTTGGATGATCAATTAACAGCCACTGGACAAATTGATGTAATAACGTGTAGATTCGTTCATTAGTGTTCTCTTTTTTTACCAATTCCATAAGATCAGAGAGGACAACTTCTCCCTTTTTCTGATATGTATCAACAGTAAAGGAATTGAACTGATTTAGAGCAGTAGTATAGATGGAACGCTTGGTAATTGTAAGACTATCAAGAAAACTCTCCTTTGTGTTCTCCTCAATAATGTAACTCATACCTATAGGCACAAATTTTCCTTAATAAGAAACGAGAAAGTATGCAATTGTTAATACTTTACTACACGAAAGCATAAAATCAATAAACAGAGATTCAAAATCATACAAATTGACACTAGTTCATATTGATAAAAA
>JAOTUX010000127.1 GCA_029863665.1 Candidatus Nitrosopumilus sp. | reverse complement strand
TTAGAGAACCAATCTTTACATTGTCTCCAATTTCTGTGTTGTCTCCTACATATGAAAAATGCCAAATTTTCACATCTTTTCCAATTTTTGCCTTTTCCGAAACAAAATTTGTAATCATTATCTTACAAGTGCCATGGATTTGCCTTTGTAATGATTTTTTCAGGCAGCTTGTCCTTGTTATTTTTCAGAAATTCTATTTCCTGTTTTTTGTCTCTTAGTTCATCAGGAAGCATTATGGGAATATCCTCAATAATTGGATAAAATCTAGAGCATTTTTGGCAAAACAACGCCCCCTCAAAAACTACATTATCTTTTTCTTTAATTTCAAATAATTCCAAAGGATGATTTTTGTCCATTGGACATGCTAAGATATCTATCATTGTCTTGTTCATTTTAGATCCAGATAGATTGGAATTCCCTTTTGACTAGATAAAAGTGCAGCTTCTGCAATCTTTGTAACATTTACTGCTTCTTGTGGTTTTACAACTAGTTGACTTTTGTTTTCAATAGATTCAAGGAAGCTCTGAATTTCTAACAATAATGGCTCTTGTTTTTTATTTTGAATTGTTTCAGATTCATCACTTTTTTCTATGATTATTTCTTGAGTTAGAAAGTCTGATGAAATTATTGCATCTGTACATACTGCGTTGAATTTTCTGATCTTCTTTGGAGTTATCCAGTTTGATGAAATTATTGCAACTCTATCATCTTTGTATCCTAACATGATACTTGCAAAATCTTCATGTTCGTGTTTTATTTTACCTGCTCTTGCAAATACCACATGAGGCATATCTCCAAACAACCAATTTGCAGTGTCAATATCGTGAACTGAAGTATCATAAATGATTCCAACATCTTTAATGTGGAGTGGTATTCTATTTTCACGATGAAATTCTAACATTACTAAATTACCAAATTTTCCCTCATTGACAATCTTCTTTACAACATCCACTGCAGGATTGAATCTCTCAATGTATCCACATGTTAGAATTACTTTCTTTTTCTCTGCAAGTTTAGTGAGTTTTTCACCATCTTCTGATTTGTAAGTAATCGGTTTTTCCAAAAAGACATGTTTTTTTGCATTTAACAATTTTGTGGCAATATCTGTATGAGTTGATGTGGGAGTTGTTATTATTGCCCCGTCAAATTCTTCAAAATCTAATAATTTTTCTAGTGATTCATAATGGTTTACAACATATTTTTTACCGTATTCTTTACAATTTTGTGAATCTATATCACATATGGCTGATAACACGCCTAGTTGAGATAAGATTCTGATGTGGTTTTTGCCCCAACCTCCAATTCCAATTTGCACAATTTTCATCTAATACACCGCAGTTAGCCAATGTGAATAATCCCATTGATTGTTCATTACAATGTCTGTATACTCCGACATCATTTTCTTTGTAATGTCTCCTGGTTTACCGTTGCCTATTTTCTTTGAATCCATTGATATGACTGGTGTGATTTCAGCAGCTGTCCCTGTTAGAAAAATCTCATCAGATATTATCAATTCACTTCTTGCAATGTCTCTTTCAACAACCTCAATATCCAAATCTCTTGCAACCTTGATTATTGCATTACGAGTAATTCCTTCTAGTGCAGATGATGCTAATGATGGAGTTATCAATTGTCCGTTTCTCACAATAAAGATATTCTCTCCTGGTGCTTCACTAACATTTCCATTATGATCAAGCAAAATTGCCTCATCTACACCATTTCTTTTTGCTTCCTGTGTTGCAATGATGGAATTTAGATAGTTTCCACCCATTTTGGCTTGTGGTGGGGTAGACATGTCTGAGAATTTCCTCCAAGATACAACTCCTGCTGTAATCCCATTTTTGTTAAATAAATCCCCAAATGGGAATGTAAAAATTGCAACATTTGTTGGAGCATTTTCAGTTACATGTAGGTTTATTCCATAATCTCCTACAAAATAAAATGGTCTGATGTAACATGATTTCTTAATCTTATTTTTTTTACAGATACCAATTATTGCATCTATTATTTCTTTATCTGAAAAGTTTAATGAAATATCATAGAACTGCCCTGATTGTCTAAATCGTTTTACGTGTTCATCAAGTCTAAAAACAAACAAATTCTTTTCATTCCAATATGCCCTAATCCCTTCAAAAATTGATGTTCCATAATGAATTGCATGTGTTGTAATTGGAACTTGAGCTTTTTCTGTGAGAATGTATTTTCCATCAAACCAGACATATTTTGAAAGTGGAAGTTTCATAGAAATTTTTTATTGAATGTGTATTAATTTATTTTCAATTAAATTTTAGTTTTTAGGCTTATACTATTCAAAACATGTCATGAAAATTATTTTGACCATCCTTCTTTGGGAAATTTCATTCCTGCAACTCTTCTAGTTGTATCTTCCATATTTGCAAATTTTTCTACTGTTTTCCAATTCTCTTCAATTATTTTTGATATGCTTTCAGGAACATCTTCTTTCCATGAAGACTTACTTCCAAGTGCTGCATCATACAATTTCTCTTTAACTGATGCTGCAGAAAGTGACTTTCTTTCCCCAATTCTTGGTTTTAGTCTGTACATTTTTAACATATATCCTTCAGCTTTATCTCCCGTATATGAAAAAAATTTACCTTCAACTCCATGAAGGATTTGCTTCCTTAATTTCCATGATTTTGGTGCCAATAGAGGCGGTAAGTATTTTTTAAATGGAGCATAAAATGCATAATCGTCAGTAATTTGAATTGAATCTCCAAAAACTGATGTTAACATTTTTTTCCTAGTTTCAAAATTGAATGGAAAACTTTTACTGTTGATTTCTCTTTTTTCATCTCTGAAAACCACTGGCATGACTCTAACAATATCTGCTTCTTTTTTTAATTCTGAAATTATTTCGATATGAGCTTTCGTTACAGGATTTAGATGTGCAAGATATAGTGCAGTAATCAATTAGATTAGCTAAATAAATCTCATATTTCAATGATGATTTTTTTAAAAAAGTCTATCCGTACGACTCGTATTTAACTTCAAAGCTTCCATCTTCACGTTTGTCGTGTTCTGTGACAAAACCTTTTGGTTTTAAGAAGTCCATTACTCCATCAATCGTTCCTTGCCAACCGCATACATAGAATATTGTGTTCTCTTTGGTGATATTCTCACCAATTAACTCCTCTAGTGGGGATAGTCCGTTATCTCTGGGTCTTAGGAATGATTCTACTCTGCCTACATGACCTGCCCATGATCTGTTAAACCATTCTTGAGGTCTACTTATGGCTGCTCTATATTTAAAATTCCACTCATCTTTTCCTCTTGCAATACTTTCATTTTCAAGATTAGTTAACAAATCTTTGTAGCTTAATTCATCAACATAACTTGCACCATGTAAAACTACGATCTCTCGTTTATCTCCTGAGTCATGAAAATGTTGTGCAAAACTCACAAAAGGTGCAATACCTGTTCCTCCACCAATACATACAATTCTTCGATTATCTTTTTCTCCATTGGTAAATTCTTGGTTAATCAACAGTGCTCTTCCTGTAGGCTTTAACCAAAGGATCTCATCTCCTTCCTTTGCATTAAATATTTGTGTGGTTAATCTACCAGGTAGTGGTTTTCTAACCCATCTAATTACAAGCTCAATGTAGTCTCTATTTTCTGGATGAGATGCAATTGAATATGCTCGTCTAACTATCTTCCCGCCTTCCGCTGGGTTTGGTAATCCTAATGTGATAAATTGACCTGCCTTATACTCTGGGACAGGCCCATCTTTTGGAACAAATCTGATAATTACTAGATCTTCTTTTAACAATTGAACAAATGTGACAGTTGCCTTGTTATCTACTACCATTACGATTCAATCCTCTTAAATCACAGTTAAATATATTGTGTTTATTACCTAAATTAATTTCAATAATACCGCTAAACGTTAATAACCAATTTTAAAAATGTTATTCAATCAGAATTCTGATAATGGGCCGGTCGTCTAGTCTGGTAGGATAGGTGCATGGCATGCATCGGATCAAGGGTTCAAATCCCTTCCGGTCCACTTTTTTCTAATTGAGAAAGTAACTTTTCCGTTTCACTGTCTTTTTCCTCAGCAATCTTGCTTTTTACATCATCTGATACTGCAATATTTAAATCAATAATTGCCTGTAGTGCACTTTTTTTTACTTCTAGATTTGAATCTAAAACTGATTCTAGAAAAATTTCTTTAGATTCCTGATCTTTAAGATGCCCCAGTGCTCCAATTGCACATGATCTAACCATTCCATGATCATCTTTCGTTAGTCTCTTGATTTCCGGAATTGCAATTATCTCGTTTCTATTTGCTAATACCAATGCTGCAAATGCTCTGATATTCTTACTTGGAGAATTGAGATTTTGAATTAACAAATTTGAAATTTTATTCTTATTTAACACCAGTGCACTAAATGCTTCACCTCTAACTTGAATACTATCATCATCTAATTTTGAAATTATTTTTTGTAAGATATCTGAATCATTTATGTCATCTAAGATTTCTAAAGTTTTGATTTTTTCTTCATTACTTCCTATTTCTAAAATTTTTGAAATATTTTCCAAGTTATGGATAAATTCCTTTTTTCTAGT
>JAOTUX010000126.1 GCA_029863665.1 Candidatus Nitrosopumilus sp. | reverse complement strand
GCCCATCTAAAACGGCAAATAATGGGACGAGAAGTAGTAGTTGCTATAACTAATGGTGAATTAGATTTTGGTCCTTGGGAACAAATTTTCTATGGTGAATTTGATGGGAAAAGACCAAAGAGAGTTTTAGTTAAAATAATTGGTGAATAGTTTTTTCATCCAAAATCAGCATCACGTTTTTGACTTTGTGATTCATTTTTTCTTGCAGCAGCTCTGAATTCTTCATCATGATTTTGAGGTCCATGTCCACATTTTACACATGCAATTTTGAATCCATCAATATTTTTTTCATATGTTTCACATCCACAAAAACAAGCCATGTTCGAACATAATTTCTAAGATGATATATCTTTTGGGATATAATTCCATTTATGATGTTTTACAACACTCACCAATTGGAATATCATGATCATGTGGACATTTTCTTGGATGTTTTAACATTGTACATAAAGCATCTGTAAATTGTTTGTTCATATGATGTTCAATGCCACATACCATTTCTTCATCAATCTCTACCTTTAATGCACTATCCATCAGAACTTCTAACAGTCTACTATTTCTCATCATACTTGCACCAATTTTCTCACCATCTTCTGTCAGTTTTACACCTGCCTTGTTGTAAGTAACCAAATTCTTACTGTTTAATTTTTTGAGCATTTGAACTACACTTGGTTGTCTAACATTGAGCATTTTTGCAATAGTACTAATTTTGACATCTTCTCCTCTTTCTTTGATGTGCCAAATTGCCTTTAGGTACATCTCAACATGTTCTGCTTCTGCAGTTCCTACAAATAGAATTTCATCATCATTCAATATATCCATATTTCATACCTTCTTTGAATCTTTTAATAAATATTCAAAATACTGACGTGCAAACCCAGCTAATCCTGCATGATCTGCCCAAATTGCAACTACTTCTGAAGAATTTATACCTGCTAATTCTGGACCCAATAATATCACAACATATCTTTTGTCAGATATTATTCCTCCTCCAAACAAACCTTTCTTAATCTTTACAGTTGCAACTCTTTTGATTGCCTTGATCGATTCTTTCTCCATTTTGTCTGAAGTAAGTATTGTAATATCTACTCCTTTATCATGAAGTGATCTTAATTTTGGTAATGCCTGCTTGACTAATTCTTCTCCTGCTTCTGGTAATGCAATCATTACTTCATTTCTACATATGTCTACCATTTCCAAAATTTTTGCGGCAATATTGATTGCACCTGAAAGTACCCAAATATCTGGTCTTTCACTGGTTCCACTTTTTTCGTATAATGGAACTAATTCATTTAAAATTACATTTTGGTTTTGTGAAAAATCACTCTCCATTTTTTGTTTTGTAGTCTCTAATCCCGTTGATGGTGATTTTGCAAAATATTTTGTAGGTCGAGAATCATCTGATCCAATCCAACCTTTATCTTCTAGAGTTCCTAATACTTCATAAATTTTTGAATACGGAACTCCTGATTTTTGACTAAGATCTGATGCTGTTAATTCTCCTGACTTGAGTAAAGCAGAAAATGTTCTAATTTCATAACTTGTAAGACCGATTTTTTCTAAGGCCTTTCTTGTTTTATCTGATATACTCATGCGATCTAGTCGATCAGTTTTGATATTTAAATGAGGTATGTCTGCCTCCTAAATTCCACACGGGGGCAAGTATGAAATGCATTATATACTATCTCAGAAAAATTTCAAATGTAAGTATGGCTCTAATTCAAATATCCAATCAATCAACCAAAAATTTAGGTAAGAAGTCCACCATTAGATTTACTCAAAGCATATGTCCCGACTGTAATATGATTTTAGATGCAGAAGTGTTCGAGAGAGATAACAAAGTCTTCATGTCCAAAGTTTGTCCGACTCATGGCGAATGTGAGGAACTGTATTTTGGTTCTTATGAGATGTATAAGAAATTCAGTACATACTGGATGGATGGTAAAGGTGCTCATTCCCCAAACGTAATGATGGACAAGTGCTCATGTCCTAATAATTGTGGATTATGCTCAAATCACTTATCTCACAGTGGATTAGCAAACATGATTGTAACTAACAGATGTGATTTAACATGTTGGTACTGCTTCTTTTATGTAAAGAAAGGCCTTGAGGGTGCTTACATGTATGAACCAGATCACACTCAAGTAAGAGGAATGATGAAAACTTTACGAGCCGAAAGACCCATTCCCGGAAACTCTATGCAAATTACTGGTGGTGAACCAATGCTTAGAGAAGATATTGCTGATGTTATTAAAATAATGAAAGAAGAAGGTGTTGACCATATTCAAATGAATACAAATGGTATTCGACATGCAATGGATCCAGAAGCTGCAAGAGAAGTAAGAATTGCTGGATGTAACAACTTGTATCTTTCATTTGATGGTGTAACTGCAAGAACAAATCCTAAAAATCACTGGGAGATTCCATATGCTCTTGATAGTTGTAGAAAAACAGGTACTACTGTAGTATTTGTTCCAACAGTCATCAAATCAATTAATGACCACGAGTTGGGTGGAATTATTAGATATGCTCAAAAAAATATGGATGTAGTCCATGCCGTAAACTTCCAACCTGTATCTCTCACAGGAAGAATGGGTAAATCTGAGCGTGAAAAATATAGAATTACAGTTCCTGATTGTGTGCAAAGAATAGAAGAGCAAACAAATGGTGAGGTAACTGTTGATGATTGGTTCCCAGTTCCAAGTTGTATGCCATTAACAAATGTAATTGAAGCATTTTCAAGCAAACCAAAATATGAATTATCAATTCATTTTGCTTGTGGTGCAGGAACATACATCTTTGAAGATGAAGAAACAAAGAAGTTTGTTCCATTAACAAAATTCTGTGATATTCAAGGAATGTTAGAACTCTTTGAAGACAAAGCAGAAGAAATTCGTTCTGGTAAGAACAAATACTTTACAATGCTAGAAGTTGTAAGAAAACTCAAGGGTTTTGTTGATACCAAGAAACAACCAGCGGGACTAGATCTAGCAAAGATGTTTGGTAATATCTTAATGAAAAGATCATTTGATTCAGTTGGTTCCTGGCATGTTAAAGGACTATTCCTTGGTATGATGCACTTCCAAGACAAATACAATGAAGATCTAGAACGATTACAAAGATGTGATATCCACTATCTTACTCCTGATCTTAGAATTGTTCCATTCTGTGCATTTAATGTAATTCCAGAATGGTATAGAGATAGAATTCAAAAGAAATATTCTATCACTGTAGAAGAATGGGAACAAAGAGAAGGTGTTAAACTTGAAGATGGTCTTTACAGAGGTCTCATGAGACGTGGAGCAGGTGATGATCTTGCCGCTGGCTGTGCAAAGAGTCAGATGTTCCATGATGCAACACAAGCTACAATGTAGAAATTATTTTTTTTAAATTTTTTTACAAAATTAAATTCAAACTCCATTAGTTGGAATTTTTCTTTATAGGTGAATCCTCATTTGTTATTTTTCTTAGTAATTGTTTTGGATTGTATATGATATCTTTCCAAGAGTATTCAAGATTTTTTTTACAGTATTGACATATTTTATCATTGTAAGTGATATTACGATTTGAAAAGAAACCAATTGAAAACATTAAACCATTATACAATCCATATCTTTTTGCAATAGTTAAACCTCTACCAATTCCGTAAAATGATGTATAACCTAATGCCTTATATGAAAACCCCATATGATAAAATTTTTTTTTATTATAATGTGTTCCAGTAGGTCTCTGAGTTTTTGTCATTATAGGATAGACATAGACTTTCATGTCTTCTGATTGTATCTTAAACAAGGCATAAGTCTCATAACCATAATTGGATTGGTATTTCCAATCTATACATTCCATTGCTTTTTTTGTAAAAATTCTTCCTGAACCTCTTGGTGATTTGGTTACTTCATTCTCTATAATTCCTGATGCTACATCTACATTATCTTTTTTCATGTTTTTAATAACATCTTCAACATAGTCTTCAGGTAAGATATGATCTGCACCAAGAATCATAAAATGAGAATTGTTTCTATCAAAATGTTTCATTCCAAATGAGAATACAATTCCTAACTTTCCATCTATTACCCAGTTTTTGTGCTCATAAGGAAAATCAACAACTTTTGCACCATAAGATATTGCAATTTCTTTTGTTTTGTCATTAGAGTTATCATTTACAATAATTATTGAATTTGGTTTGATTGATTGTTTGTTAAGATATTGCAATGTTTTTCCTATCATGAATTCTTCATTCCTTGCAGGAATTACTACATCATAATTTATCTTGATCTTGTTTGTGCTCATATTCCATTTTTTTTAATTCTTCAATCCATGTTTCTGTTTCAGGTGTTTTTTTCAACTGTGATTCTAACATTAATCTTATTGATTTTATCAAATGAGTTTGTTTTTTAAAATTCATGTTGAAATCAGTGGATTGTTGTTTATTGTGAAAAATACTTCCAATCACCATTAGTATAGAAATCAACGCAACTGCAAAAATTGGAATGTAAAAATGAATAGGTATGATATCTTTAATCATTGTCAATGAATATGAGATTATAATAAAATTTATCATTGATATTACAGGAAAGACTATTGATTGACCTAACC
>JAOTUX010000125.1 GCA_029863665.1 Candidatus Nitrosopumilus sp. | reverse complement strand
TAATCATTTTACATAGTCAAGAACAACTAAAAACTTTACAGAATCATAAAATTAAACCAGAGTAGACATTAAAGAAGAGTTTAGTTTGATTTTTGCCGCAGTCTCAGAGACAGTTTTAGACATACAAATGGAATGAAATGGCTTCATTGTACAAAATTTACAAACTCGACAAATCATACTAATGGGTTTTAGACAAGGGGAATATTTTATGTTCTCCATTAATTTTCCACCAACATCTACATGATTTGTCAGGCAATTCTTTTCAAATTAAATTGATAAAAATTGGATATAAGAAACACATAGAAGTTGTTCATATTAAAAATCATCAAGATTATAATGGAAATAAAATAAGAAAAAATTATGGATAAAGTTAGAAAAACATTTGATAAATGGGCGGAGAATGGGAGAGCAGAACTAATGGAAGAAGAACACGGGAAAAATGTTTCAAAATTTTTACAGACATTATCATTTGATAAACCATTTACATTTCTTGATGTAGGTTGTGGAAATGGATGGGTTGTAAGAAAGATTGCAAGCAAAAAAAATTGTAAAAAGATAATAGGAATTGATAAGAGTAAAAAGATGATAATTCAAGCAAAAAAGAAAACAGTCAACAACAAGGAAAAATTTATCCATACAGATATCGAATCATGGAGTTACAAAGGAAAATTTGATTTAATTTTTTCAATGGAGTCGATTTATTATGCAGATTCCATTGAAAAGGCATTGAAGAAAATCTACAAGATACTAAAACCAGGAGGTATGTTTTTCTGTGGGACAGACTTTTACACAGACAACAAAGCAACTGCAAGATGGGCAAATATTATGAAAATACAGATGCATCTTCATTCAAAAAAAGAATGGAAGGATTTATTTCAAAATGCAGGATTTAATGTAAAAACTAAACATATCAAAGATTTGAAAAGTAAAAAAAAATGGAAAAGAGAATTTGGGACTTTATTTATTTTAGGTAAAAAGCCAGAAAAGTAATATTCAAATTCAATCATTGAGTTGTATTATTATGTGAGCTGGAGCACGACACACTGCTACGGCAGAGGAAACTCCTCCCTCCATACAGGAAATGTGATCCGGAGATGGATAATCAGAGATGGTTGGCAACGGAGCAGAAAAAAATCCAATATGGCGTACAGTGATGGCAAAACCTGAGGTTTCCATAAAAGGAGTGAAAGTAGCCGCCCCACATGGAGCAAAGCCAAACAGAACTCAAGGTTCCTGTACCAAGTTCAGGTAGGCTGCAAAGCAAAATATCGTGAAAACAGAAGGAGGGTTACTCCCAGCACACATAATTTTTTTAATTTTAACTCATAGAGCGAACTTGCTCTTTGCAGATATTTGCATCACATCTACAAGTTCCATCACACAAACAAGAGCCTTGCATCTCACAATCACATTCGGAGCCCATTTCAGCAGATGCAGCACAGCCACATGCAGCTTCTTCAGCAGAGGGAGATGCGGTTTGTGGTGGGGGCGGACTTTGTTGTGAAGTCTCTTCATAAACACTTCGAGTTTGTTGATAATCAGAATCATCTCTTAATTGTGCTTCACCTCTATTGGTTTGGTATCCTCCAGAGGAAGCACTGGTTTGATAACCTACCAAATTACTAGGATCAATTCCTTGTTGGCCAACTTGCTGATTTTTCAGAGACCTGCTACTGACAAAAAAGAATGCAATTCCTGCAATAGCTGCTACTCCAGCCATGCCATAAACAATGAAAATTGGAAAATCACCAGTAGAAGTTGTCGCATAACCTTCTGGAGGAGTTGGAGTTACACCTGCAATTTCAACATCATCCAACAAATCTAATGCACCAAAGCCGATTGTGTACAGATTACCTTGATCTGAGGATTGTACACTTCTAACAATGTATGTTTCATCAGATACCACTTCTGCTTCAAATACTCTTTCAACTTGACGACCTTCTCTAATACTACTTTCACCCATAGTCCAACTAGACACAACAAATCCAGCTATTTCTTCATCTAATCCAAATGTTCCAGCATCCACATTGATTCCTGTAGGATCAAATAGAAAGTGCCAATTAGTTAATGGTTGTTCTAAGATAAAGTCTGCATTAATGAGATTTTTATTAAGAATGTCTTCTGCATTAGTACCTGCAAGAATTGCATAAACTTCAGGTTCTTGATCTCGTAGTAAGGTTATCGGAATATTAATTTCAACATCATCAATTATAATTTCACCATCAGCACTCAGACCCCTCCAACCCAAGTCAACCAAGGTTCTTTGGGTATCTTTTGTAATTACATAATCAGTAAGGGTCCCTTCTAAAATTACTTTATAATCAATTGAAGTGTTGATATTTCTTGCTTTAAGGTGAAAATCATAAGTTACATTTAGGTCTGAAATTCTTGCTTGACTTCCATCAGCTTGAATTCCATTATTCAATTTATCCATGAGCTCTTGAACTCCAGGATTTGTCAAACCTGCAGTACCTGCAATAGTCCACTCTTTTCCACGTAAGTCATCAAATACTTTACCGCCATTTGGGTATTCAATGAAAACTGTTTTTTGATAATTCATCTTAAATGGAGAAGAGTCATTATTTGGATTTATTCTAGCATCTAACTGGGCAGCCCATGCAGGAGTACTAGTACCAATTACAATAATACCGGCAAGTAAGACCGTTAAAAGTAAAACCCTAGACACGAGTAAAATCTCGAACATTGGAGTAATAAACTTATCCTAAGATTAGATCGATTTGTTTTGAAAAAGTAATATTGAGTAATGTATCTCAGGTTTACGGTTTTAGGAGAAAATGTCATGATTACAGTCTTAGCAGGAGGAACAGGTTCAGTTAAACTAGTCAGAGGATTGGTTTCTCAAGAATCAAAAGTAAATGTGATTAGCAATGTTGGTGATAATTACTGGCTTTACGGATTATACATTTGCCCAGACATAGATACCATTGTGTATGGTTTAGCAGATTTACTTGATCAAGAAAGAGGGTGGGGAATTAAAAAAGATACATTCAACTTTTTACGCCAAATGGAAGTTTTTGGTGAGGAGACATGGTTCAGAGTAGGAGATAGAGATGCTGCAACTCATCTTATCAGAACAAATATGCTAAAAAACGGAAAGAATCTAAGTGACATTACAAAATGGTTGTGTGAAAAATTTGCAGTTAGTGCAAACATCATTCCAGTAACAGATAACAGCATAGAAACAAGAATAATCACAGACAAAGGAGAATTACACTTACAAGAATATTGGGTAAAACATAGAGGAAAAGATCCTGTGGAAGGAATTCAGTATATCGGTGCAGATAAAGCTCGTCCAAATCCAGAAGCAGTAAATGCAATACATGATGCAGATATGGTGATTTTAGCCCCAGGTAACCCATTAACATCAATAGGACCAATGCTTCAGATCAAAGGGATTAGAAAAGAATTATCAAAGATTAAGAAAAAAGTAGTTGCAATTAGTCCACTAATTGGAGATGATGCAATTAGCGGACCTGCAGCTAAATACATGCAAGCAGCAGGAATAGAATCAAATGCATATGGATTAGCAAAAATGTATTCAGATGTTTGTTCTAATATCATTGTGGATACAAAGGATAGAATGATGATAAAAAAGATTCAAAGTTTAGATATGAAAGTGTTTGAAACAAAAATTACTATGAAAAATAAACTAGCAGAAGACGCATTAGCAAATTTCATTTTAAAACAAGTGCACGTATAACTTGAAAATAGCTGCAATAATTCCTGTAAAGACTTTCTCTAATGCAAAGACACGTTTAGATTTGTCTCAACAACAAAAAGAAGATTTATGTAAAATAATGCTAGAAGAAATTTTGCATACAATATCAATATCACCACAAATTGAAAAAACAATCATAGTTACTAAAGAAAAAAAAGCAATAGAGGTAGGAGAAAAATTTAACGCAGTCATCATTGTTGATCAAGAAGAAGAAAGTGTTAACAGTGCAGTTGCACTTGCGGACAAATATCTTTTAGAAAATAATTTTGATGCATCAATTGTATTTCCTCAAGACATTCCACATATCAAAACTCAAGACATAGACTTTATGTTAAACTACAAAGCCCCACCAAATTTTGCAATTGTAGTACCCTCAAGAAGATTTGATGGAACTAATGCACTCGTAAGAATGCCTGTTGATTTGATGGAAACACACTATGATGAGGACAGCTACAAAATTCACATGAGTACTGCCAAAGAACACACACTAAATGTAGCACTGATTTTTGTAAATAGAATCATGCTAGATGTAGATAATAACGAAGACTTGGAATTTCTTTTGGGGCAAAATGAAAAACCTCAGATTACAGAAAAAATTAAAAAAATTTTAGAGTCAAAATAAAAAACATTCAAGAAAAAATAGATTACAATCAGAATAGATTATCATCAAGTCGATCATCAACAGACTTATAAATGATAAATTAAAAAATTTTAAATATTATCATAAAAAGTTTTGGAAGATATAAAGATGGTTAAAACGGGGAATTCAAAAGACAGATGTCCCAGATGTGGGAAGGGCACTCTAGTTACAGATGCTAATACGGGAGAGAATTTTTGTGGAAAATGTGGATTTGTGATTACTGA